>JAKUSY010000214.1 GCA_022451445.1 Planctomycetota bacterium | reverse complement strand
GAATCGACAGGCGCCGGTCGGGCACGACCCGCCTCCAGTCGATCTCGATGATCCTGCCAAACCCGCGGCACTCCTCGCAGGCGCCGTAGGGGGTGTTGAAGGAGAAGAGCCCCGGGGTGGGCGCCGGCAACGCGACGTCGCAGGCCGAGCAGCGCAGGCCTCGAATGAAATCTCTAGCTCCCCTGGCGGTAACGAGCCGCAATTTTCCATGCGCTATCTTGAAGGCCTGTTCGATGGAATCGACCCTCCGCTGTCTCGATGCGGAGCGCTTCGAGAGCCGGTCGACAACGATATCCACCCGCCCGGTGACGAGGTCATCATCCCGCAGCTGCGGAATGCGAACCACCTCCTGCCCGCGAAGAAACCTCATGAAACCCTGCCCCTGGAAGGCCGAAGAGATGACCTCGACGGACTCGAAACCCCCGAGGGGAACGGGAGCCACGATGAGAACCGGCCAGTCCGCGGGCCTGAGACCGTCGAGACATTCGAGCACCGCGGTGGTATTCTCCGGCTCGATCTCCAGCCCGCACTGCGGACAGTAGCCGGTCGAACAACGCGAATAGAGCAGCTTCAGGTAATCATTGATCCCGGTCATGGTGCCCACGGTCGACCGCGAGCTCTTCACCGCGCCGGACTGATCGATGGCGACCGCCGGCGGAATTCCCTCTATGGAGTCCGCCTCAGGTCGCGTAAACCGGTCAAGGAACTGACGCGTGTAGGCGGAAAACGTCTCCACGTAGCGGCGCTGCCCCTCGGCATAGAGCGTGTCGAATGCCAGGCTCGATTTCCCCGAGCCGCTCACGCCCGTAACGACGGTCAGGAGGCCCAGGGGAATATCCAGGTCGATATTCCTCAGGTTGTTCTGCCGAAGTCCGCGCAACCGGATGACGTCCTTGCCGTTTCGAGCGTTCCTCGCGCACATGATCTCGATTTACCCGACCTATAAAAAAATGCAAGTCTCAGGCGGGACCCGGCGGGCCAATCTCCCGCTCGAGAAAATCCGCCAGCTCTTCAAAAGACCCCGCCAAAGGCGCCATCCCCTCTTCGAGACCGGCGATGGTCCCGTTTTCTCCGAGCCAGCACATCAGCGGACGCCGGTATTCGAGCGCCAACTCAACCTCCGAGCGGGTCCCCGCCCCTCCCGGAAGAGCGACGATGGCGTCCGCCGTGAGCACGTTCAGGTGGTTCCTGCTCATCGCCTCCCTGCCCCGCTCACCACTGAGCGGCAGGTGGGTACGAACGGGGATCTCCACCCACGGATTGGGATACCCTCCCGGAGTGCCGGGCTCTCCCGCCGCGGGATTCCCGGGCAGAACGCCGATCGACCGGCCGAGCCTGCCCTCCACCGAATGAAAGGACCGGCTCACCGCCGCCATCACTCCCCCACCTCCGCCGGTGAGGAGATGGCAGCCTCTCCCGGCGATCCATTCGCCCAGGGGCCCTGTGAGCTCGGGGTGTTCTTCGCGGCCGGAGCCCATCACAGCCACAATGGGCTGACGGGAATCCGCCCGGGTGCTATATTCATCCGTCATGAACGACTCTCTTCAAATGAAACCCCGCTCAGTATTCCTCGGGGGTATCATCCTCGAGGGCGCCCTGGTCATCATCGCGATCCTGATCAGCTACTGGCGCGGCGGAGAGCCCCTGCTGAACCCAATCCGGTTCGACCTGGAAGGACTGGGCCTGGGCATCGCCGCCACCCTGCCCATGGTAGCCTATTTCGCTTTCTCCCTGTCACGATTCGGCCGAAATATAGCCGCGTTCAAAAAAATCTACAAGCTCCTGCGGGAGATACTCTCTCGAGCCATCATCGAGATGCCCACCTGGCAGATCGCCGTCCTGGGGATGTCGGCCGGGATCGGCGAAGAGTGCCTCTTCCGGGGAGCGCTCCAACCTCTCGTTGAGGGTTGGACCTCACCCCTGAACGCTATCCTCATAACAGGTTTCATCTTCGGGCTCCTGCACGCACTCACTCCCGCGTACTTCATCCTCGCCACGGCCATCTCGATCTACCTCGGCTTTCTGGCGAGCCAGACCGGCAACCTGCTGCCACCGATCATCGCGCACGGACTCTACGATGTCGTCGGCTTTCTGCTGCTGAAGCGTCTGTTCCTGGAAGACCCGCTGCCAGCCGGTAAATCCGCTGAAGAAGAACCCGCCGACAACGACGGCGTTCCTGAAGCCGAAGAAACCGCGCCTGAAACCGGCAAAGCTGAGGCCGAAGGTGAAACAGGCAAAGCCGAGGCTGTAGAATAAGACCCTAAGCCCTCGCCGCCGCCCGAAGACTAGCCTGGCGGCCAACCCAATGCACGCCCGCCCAGCAGGTGGACATGCAGGTGAAAGACCGATTGTCCGGCGCCTTCGCCGTTGTTGGTCACCAGCCTGTAATCTTCCAATCCCTCCTGGCGAGCCACCTCGCCCGCGACCCAGAGCAGGTGTCCGAGGAGCTCCTTATCACCCGCGTCCATAGCCGCGACATTGGCGATCGGCTTGCGCGGGATGACCAGGACATGGGTCGGGGCCTGGGGCTGAATGTCCCTGAAGGCGAGCGCCTCTTCGTCCTCGTAGACGATGTCGGCGGGAATTTCCTTGTCGATGATCTTCTGAAAAATAGTGCTCATGTCCTCTCCTTTGTTTTTCGGCGGTGAGCTCCGCGAGGGCGCCACCCCATATTGGACTTGGCGCGGCTCAAATGCGAAAATGCCTGCGCCTAGATTGCACTGAAACCCGGAGCAAGTCCATGATGCGATCGGCACATCCGCCGGCCGTGATCGACTTCACCCGAGCGAGAAAATAATCGATGAGCGATAGCGGGGCCCGGCACACAAGAGACTCCATGGCAGCCGCGGGGATGGTGTCGCGGCGTGCAGCCATCCGGGCCGGCGCCATAGGGCTGATGGGGCTCGGTCTTGCGGAATTCAAGGCGCTGCAGGCGGCGGCTCTGAACGGCCCGGCCCCCCTGCCGGCGAAGGCCCGCTCGGTCATCTACATCTTCCTCTCGGGCGGTCTCTCGCAGATTGACAGCTTCGACATGAAGCCCGATGCGAAAAAGGAATACCGCGGTTCTTTCCAGCCGATCGCCACCCGCACAGAGGGCATCAAGATCTGCGAGCACCTGCCGCTGCTTGCCCGGCGCAGCGACTCCTGGTCGATCTGCCGATCGATGACCCATCCGTTCAACGAACACTCCGAGGGACATATGGTCATGCTCTCAGGCCGCAGCGATCTCCCTCCCGGCTTCAATCTCAACAAGCCGAAGGAGAGCGACTGGCCCTCGATGGCCGCCATCGCCAAGCAGCTCGTCAAGCCCAGGGGCATCATGCCCTCGGTCCTCGCCCTGCCCGAGAGGCTCGTCCATCGTACCGGCCGCGTCATACCGGGCCAGTTCGGCGGGAGAATGGGCGAGCGCTTCTCGCCCTGGTTCCTCGGTGCCTCCACCTTCAACAGCAAGTCCTACGGCGCCTACCCCGAGTACACCTTCCATCACGAGAACGGCCCCCAGAAGAGATCCAACGACAACTTCACCATACCGCAGCTGGCGCTCTCCGAGGAGCTCTCCCGTGCCCGCCTTCGCCGGCGGGTCGAGGTGCTCGAGTCCATCAACTCCCAGCAGCAAGCGCTCCAGCGCGCCGGGGAGGTCAAGGAGTTCCGGCGCTACCACGACCTGGCGCTCGGACTGCTCGGCGACCCGCGCACGAGAAACGCCTTCGACCTCAGCGGTGCCGATTCAGCGACCCTCGAGCGCTACGGCCAGAACTCCTTCGGCTGGTCGCTGCTGACCGCCCGCAAGCTCGTCGAGGCGGGTGTCAACCTGGTGCAGGTCAACCTCGGCAACAACGAGACCTGGGACACGCACGTCAAGGCCTTCCACAACCTCGAGAAATACCTCTTCCCTCCGATGGACCGCGCCGTCTCCGCCCTGCTCGATGACCTTTCCGAAAGGGGCCTGCTCGACAACACCCTGGTGGTGATGGCCGGCGAGTTCGGCAGAACACCGAAGATCTTCAGCATCGGCAAGGGGAAGCCGCCGGGCCGGGATCATTGGGGAGCGGTGCAGACGGTCTGGTTTGCCGGCGGAGGCGTCCGTGGCGGCCAGGTCATCGGCTCATCAGATGCCGACGGCGGCCAGCCGAAGGACAATCCCCAGAAGCCGGAGAACATGGCCGCCACGATCTTCAAGGCGCTGGGAGTCCCCCGGGACCTGCACTGGCAGGAGCTGCGGGGCCGGCCCCATCCCGTCTACTCAGCGGAGCCGATTCCAGGGCTCCTCTGAGCCGTCAATCATCCAGGCTCCGCAGCAGCTTCCGAACCTCCGGGTTGCCGGGCTCCAGCTCGAGGTACTCTCTCAACACCTTGCCCGCCTTCGGCGGCATCCCGAGCTTCAGGTAGAGCCTCGCCAGGTTGAGGTAGGCCGGAGGCGTGCGGGGTTCCAGCGAGATGGCGCTGCGAAACGCGCTGATGGCGCCATCGGTTTCCTTCAGGGCCTGGAGAACCAGGCCCAGGTTGTTGTAGCCGGAGGCGTAGCCGGGGTTCACCTTCACGGATCTCTCGCACATCTTCCGGGCCTCTTTAAAGCGTCCGCTCTCGGCGAGTATGACGCCAAGGTTGCTCCACAGCTCGGGATCCGAGGGAGTGATCTCCGTCGCCTTTAAATATACCTCGCGGGCCCCCGCGAGATTGCCGGCGCTGCGATGGACGGCGCCCAGGCGCTTGTAGGCCGCTACAAGTCCCGGCTCGAGGAGGATCACCTTCTCGAAACGCGCCGCCGCCCGTTCGGGGAGGCCGACCGTCAGCTCGATGTTCCCGATGTTCATGAGGGCCTCGATATGCCCCGGCCGCAGCTCAAGCACCTTGTCGAAAACCCCGTAGGAATCCTCGAGACGGCCCTGGCGGGCGAGGACGACCCCGAGATTGGCGGCCGCGTCGACAAATTCCGGCTGGACCGCCAGGGCGGTCTCGAACGCATCACGGGCGGCATCAAGATTGTCGGACTGCAGCTGGATGAGCCCGATATTGTAGAGCGCCTCGATTTCTCCGGGCCGCCGGCGCAGGGTGCGCTCGAACGCCTTCAACCCCTCGGCAGGCAGACCGGCCTCGAGGTAGGAAACGCCGAGCTGGAACTCGTTGCGGTACCAGTCCGATGCGTAGTAGCGCCCGGCAAAGGGCAGGCCCCTGGCCAGCTGCGCGGCGGGTTTCGCCCGGATGCCCGCGGCATCCCGGCTCAATTCGGACCAGCCGATCCTTCCCTCGTAGACCCGGACCAGGCTGCCGGAGGAATCCAGCAGCAGGGTGCAGGGAAGGCGCAGATCCCGTGGCCAGCGAACCACCTCCTCGACCAGGACGGAGAGCGCCAGCAGGTCCTCCGGCTCGGCGAAGGCCGCGAGAAAGCCCGCCTTGCGGATGAGCTCGGCGGTTTCCTTCGAACCCCTGTGCGCCGCCTCGGTTACCGTCAGGACGGCAAGTTCCGATCGGCTCGCCTCTCTCCGCCGGCTCCACTCAGAGAGCTCGAGAACGCAGCTGGAGCACTCGGGCGACCAGAGGTTCAGGACAAGCGCTGAGCCCTTGAATTTGCCGGCTGGAATTTCCCCGCCCGAGAGGTCGCGCATCCTGATCGCCGGGACCGGCACCGGGTCCAGCAGCCAGACGCGTCTCGGCTCATCGACGGCCACTGCCGCGGCCGGCGCCTCCGCGGCCGGCCGACGGCCGCTCGGCGCCTTGAAGGGCCGGCTCGAGAGCTCCTTCTCACCCTCGCGAATCAGCACCTCCCTGTCGGCC
>JAKUSY010000213.1 GCA_022451445.1 Planctomycetota bacterium | reverse complement strand
TCTCCCGTCCCTGCGCTGGATGATCGAAGTGGGCAGGATTCCTGCCTGTTGTCGGCGAAGGGGCGCCTCCTGGGAACATTCGCTCTCTGGCGGTTTTCATCGGCTCATTTCCGGGCAATCCTCTGTGAGCCTCCGAGGGATACCCTGCTCGAGGGCCTGCGCAAATACGCCCTCCTGAGCGACATCGAGGTACGGGACGTAACCGCCGAGCTCTCCATCCTGGCTCTGCGCGGCCCCCTCGCCGCGGCCGTGCTCGAGGCGGCGGGCGCAGCGGCATCCCCCGGCGTTTTCGAGGTCAGCCCGTTTCAGTCTGGCGGGGTGAGTCTCGATTGCGCCGGCGTCTCCCGCCCCGGGGGATACGAGCTCTGGGCGCCCTCCACGGAGCTCTCCGGTCTCTGGGCGCAACTGCAGGGTCTCGTAGAAGACGCCGATGGACTGCCGGTGGGCTGGGAGGCCTCCGAGACAAAGCGCATCGAGGCGGCAATAGCCGCGTTCGGGCGGGATTACGACGACGATTTTTTCCCGGCGGAGGTTGATGAAGATCATCGGTTGAACTACGAAAAGTGCTATGTGGGGCAGGAGGTCGTTGCCCGGATGAGGACCTACGGCCATGCCAACCGGAAGCTCTTCCATCTTTTCAGCTCAACTGACACAGGGCTTAGCGAGGGAAGCAAGGTCTACTGTGATTCCCTCGAAGCAGGGCGGGTTGGCACGACATGCCACTCATTTGCGCATTCAAGACCTCTCGCGCTTGCAATGATTCAGCGCAAATTCTTTAATAGCAACAGCTTGCACCTCGAAGGGGGCGCCCCTGTCGAGATCGTTGAGCCGCCCGGGCGGGGAGAGTGAATCCGGTCGGTTTCTCCGGAGGGAACGGCTGGATGGGAAGTGTTCGGTTTTTCACTTCCAGTGATTGAACACGGGTGCCCATCGGGATAGAAAGGCGGATTCTATCCTCTTTCCGGAGACGGGAAGGGGAGGCAATCGTTTCGATTTCAGAGAGGTTGAGTCGCAGTGATAGTTCTGAAGTTTGGCGGCACGTCAGTAGGTAATTCGACGGCGATTCGGCGTGTCGGCATCATCATCAAGGCACGGTTGGAGCGGGCTCCCTTCGTGGTTGTTTCCGCCGTAGGCGGGGTAACCGACAGGTTGTTCGAGCTCAGGGACCTCTCGCTGCAGGGCCAACTCTGGGAAGAGTCCTTGGAGCGACTCTGTGGGCTCCACCGGGAAATCCTGGCTGAGCTGGAGGTCGATGTTCAGCTTGTCGATGGACTGCTCGCTGAGTTGAAAACCCTGCTCGAAGAAATAGCCGCCACGGGTGAATGCGATGGCAGGGCGTTGGACCACCTGGTCTCTTTCGGTGAGAGAATGTCCGCCCGCATCCTCGCGGCCCATCTGCAGGCCGAGGGGATTGATTCCATCGCGGTCGATGCTTTCGACGCGGGCCTGGTAACCGATGGCCGCCCCCAGAGGGCCCGGCCCCTGGCTGACGTCAATTCGAGGATCCAGGAGGCCTGTAAAACCCTCGAGGGCGTAGTGGTCGCTACCGGCTATATCGCCCGCGATGAAGAGGGCAATATCACCACCCTCGGTCGTGGAGGCAGCGACTACACCGCATCGATTTTCGGGGCGGCTCTCGGAGCCGAGGAAATTCAGATCTGGACCGACGTAGACGGGGTCATGACAGCCGATCCGCGGATCGTCGAGAAGGCGAGTCCCCTCGACACCCTGTCCTTCGAGGAGGCGGCGGAGCTCGCTTTCTACGGGGCCAGGGTCATCCATCCGGCCACCATGATCCCCGCGGTGGCTCAGGACATTCCCATCCGTGTTCTCAACACCCATCGTCCCGACTTTCCCGGCACCCTCATCCTGGGTGATCTCAAGGAGGCCGATCGCGGGGTGAAGTCCATCACCAGCAAGTCGCATGTCAGCGTGGTGAATATCGTAGCCCCGAGAATGCTCGACCAATACGGTTTCCTTGCCCAGGTGGCGAATGTGTTCAGTCGTTTCGAGGTCGTGGTAGATATCATCGCCACCTCGGAGGTCAGCATCGCCTTCACCACCCAGCGTGGGGAGAGCCTCGACCCGGCCATCGCTGAACTCAGAGAGTTTTCCCGGGTAGAGGTCTACCATGACAGGGAGCAGGTCAGCGTGGTGGGCGAGGACATCAGGGATCGCATCGGGTTCGCCTCGGAGGTCTTCGAGGTGCTGGGCAATCTGAACGTGAATATAGAGCTCATTTCATTCGGGGCTACCCGCATCAACCTCAGCTTTCTCGTCGGCAAGGGGCAGGCGGGAGATGTTGTCCGGGGCCTGCACGAGAGGTTGTTTGAACAGTGAAGATCGCCCTGGCACAGCTCAATACGATTGTCGGCGATTGCGAGGGCAACCTGGCCGGGGTCCTGTCGGCCCTGGAGAAGGCGAGGGGCGCGGGGGTCGACCTGGTGGTATTTCCCGAGCAGACCCTGCCGGGCTATCCGGCCGAGGATCTCCTGGAGCGTGAGGAGTTCATCGACCAGGTGGAGGAGGCCTTTGACCGGGCCGTGGCCGCCTGCGAGGGTATGGCGATGGTCCTGGGAACCATCGTCCGCACCGGCAGCCCGGCGGGCAAGCCGATCTACAATAGCGCGGCGCTGGTGAAGGATGCCGAGGTGCTGGGGTTCCAGCACAAGACCCTTCTGCCGACCTACGATGTTTTCGATGAGGCGCGGTACTTCTGTCCGGCCACCGAGCATCCGGTCTTCGAGCTGGGCGACAGGAAGCTCGCCCTGGCGATCTGCGAGGACCTCTGGAACCTGCCCGGCTTCTGCGTGGAGAACAGGTACGACATCGACCCGGTGGAAAAATGGACGGTGGATGCCGGAGCCGATCTGATCGTGGCCATCTCGGCGTCACCTTTCAGCCTGGGCCGGCCCCGTTTTCGCCAGGGCCTGCTCGAGGAGATCGTCAAATCCAGGGGCGTCGATCTCATCTATTGCAATCTCGTCGGGGGAAATACCTCCCTGGTCTTTGACGGTTCGAGTCTCGCCATCAATTCGGACTCGGAGGTGCTCTGCCGGGCGAGATCCTTCGATGAAGACCTCGCGGTTTTCGAACTGCCCGGGCGGCCCGCGGCGGCGGCGGACGCCGGTTCCACTCCGGCCGCCGGCGGAGGGGAAGAGATCGGCAGCGAGGACCTCGAGCAGGCCTTCGGCGCCCTGGTGCTTGGAACACGGGACTACCTGCACAAGAGCGGCTTCAAAAAAGCTGTCCTGGGACTCAGCGGCGGCATCGACTCCGCCCTGACCGCCGCGGTGGCGGCCGAGGCGCTCGGTCCGGAAAACGTTGTTGGCGTTACCATGCCCTCGCGGTATTCCTCGGGGGGGAGCGTCAGCGACTCTGCGGAGCTGGCGGCAAACCTGGGCATCTCTCTCGAGGAGCTACCGATCGAGAAGATCTTCTCCTCGGCGCTCGAAACTCTCGAGCCGCTCTTCGAGGGACTCGAGGAGGACGTCACCGAGGAAAACCTCCAGGCGCGCATTCGCGGTCTCCTGCTGATGGCCCTGTCGAATAAGCTGAACGCCCTGCTGTTGACGACAGGCAACAAATCGGAGCTCGCGGTGGGCTATTGCACCCTCTACGGAGATATGTCGGGAGGGCTGGCGGTCATATCCGATGTCCCCAAGACCCTGGTCTACCGGATTTCAGAATGGCTCAACCGGGCGGGGGAGGTTATCCCCCGCGCGATCATCGACAAGCAGCCCTCCGCCGAGCTACGCCCGGATCAGAGGGATACGGATTCCCTGCCGCCTTACGAGGTGCTCGATGCGATCCTCGAGGCCTACGTCGAAGAAGGCCAGGGGCTCCGGGAGATCATCGCGCGCGGCTTCGAGGAGGAGACCGCCGCCTGGATCCTCAAGATGGTCGACCTGAACGAATACAAGCGGCTGCAGGCCGCGCCGGGCCTGCGGATCACCTCGAAGGCCTTCGGGCCCGGGCGCCGTTTCCCGGTCGTCAAGCGTCTCTTCCGCAGTGAGGAGGCGGGGCCGGAGCCGGAATCCTGATGTGGAGAAAACGGAATCTCGAAATCTGTCCAAGGAGCGAACGATGATGCGATACCTGCTTGCGTTGGGAATGCTGGCCATAGCGATGAGCGGTCTGCGGGCCGAGGAAACCGTCAACTGGCCCCAATTCCGCGGGCCGGGTGCCCGGGGCGTGGCGGAAGGCAAGGGGCTTCCGGCCACCTGGAGCACGACGAAAAACGTGAAGTGGAGTGTCCCGGTTCCCGGTAGGGGCTGGTCCTCGCCGGTCATCTGGGGGGACAAGGTCTTCCTGAGCTCGGCGGTCAGCGCCGGCAAGGAGAAGGCGGTCAAGAAGGGGCTCTATTTCGGCGGCAATGAGAAGGACCCTTCGCCGAACCGCCATCGATGGATGCTCTATTGTTTCAGTTTCGAGAGTGGAAAGAAGCTCTGGGAGCGGGAGGCGCACGCGGCCAGGCCTCTCACGCCGAGGCACATCAAGAACAACTACGCTCCCGAGACCCAGGTGACCGATGGCGAATTGATCTATACCTACTTCGCCGACCAGGGGCTCTTCGCGCACGACCTCGATGGGAAGCTGAAGTGGAAGCGGGAGATGAAGGCCTACAAGACGCGCTACAATTGGGGCAGCGCCGCCTCGCCAGCGCTCTACGGCGACTCCATCTACATTCTCAACGACAACGAGGAGAGCTCGTTCATCGAGGCCATCGACAAGAAGACGGGCAAGACCAGCTGGCGTAGAGATCGGGACGAGAAGAGCAACTGGTCGACCCCGTTCGTCTGGAAGAACTCCCTGCGGACGGAGATCATCACCCCGGGAACCGGCAAGACCAGCTCCTACGGGCTTGACGGGAAGATCCTCTGGGAGCTGGTGGCCGATATGTCGTCGATCACCATCGCCACGCCCTTCACCGCCCATGGACTTCTCTACGTCACCTCCGGCTATGTCGGTGATGGCCGCAAGCCGATCTACGCCATCCGTCCCGGCGGCAAGGGAACGATCAACCTGAAGAAGGAGGGGACGGACGACGGGTCGATCGCCTGGAAACAGCCCAAGGCCGCTCCCTACAATCCCTCGACCCTGGTCTACAAGGACCTGCTCTACGTGCTCTACGATTTCGGCTTCTTCGCCTGCTTTGACGCGAAGACCGGAAAGGAGGTCTACGGCAAGGTGCGGGTGAGAGAGCGCCAGCGAACGCCCTTCACCTCCTCGCCCTGGGCCTACGGCGACAAGGTGTTCTGCCTGAGCGAGGATGGCGATTGCTTCGTCTACAGGGCGGGCCGCAAGAACGAGCTTCTGCACGTCAACAAGCTCGATGAATTGTGCATGGCGACCCCGGGCATCGCGCGCGGGAGCCTCTTCATCAGGACAGCCTCGAAGCTCTACAGGATCTCCGAGTAGGGATAGCTTCCGGGGAGGAGCTGCGCGAGATGCCCGAGAAAATCATCAGGATCACCCGGCGGCTGGTACGCGAGCTGGAGCCGCTGCGCTTCTCGGAGCCCATCGCCTGTGTCTACAATCCGCTGGTATACGCCCGCAGAGCCCACGAGCAGTACATCCGCAGGTTCGCTCGAAAGGGCGTGGAATCGGTGCTCCTGGGCATCAACGGCGGTCCCTTCGGTATGGCCCAGACCGGCGTTCCCTTCGGCGAGGTCAACCACGTCAGGGACTGGCTGAAGATCGAGGAGAAGATCGATAAGCCGCCGAGGGAGCATCCCAAGCGGCCCGTCCTCGGATTTGATTGTCCCCGCAGCGAGGTCAGCGGCGCGCGTCTGT
>JAKUSY010000212.1 GCA_022451445.1 Planctomycetota bacterium | reverse complement strand
GTCAAACACCAGATCGCCGGCGACCTGATCGACGAACCGCTCGCGTTTTATGGAACAGGCTTCTTCGCTATCGGACCCAACTATAAATCCGATGGTGGCGATCCGGAGGCGAAGGCGCAGGCCGAAGCCGAGACGCTGGCCGACCGCATCGACACCTTCTCCAGGGCCTTTCTCGGCCTGACCGTGCAATGCGCCCGCTGCCACGATCACAAATTCGACCCCATTCCGCAGAAGGACTACTACTCCATCGCCGGCATCTTCAAAAATTCCAAGAGCCACAAGCGTCCCGCGGCATCCGCGGAGATAACGAAACGGTTCAACGAACACCAGAAGGCAATCAAAGAGCTCGAGGAAAAGATCAAGAACTGGAACAACCAGAACAAGCCGGACCCCGACGGCAAGCTCGACAAGTCAGAGCTCACGAAGCTACAGCGGGAGCTCCAGCAATTGAAAAAAACCATTCCAAAAAAACCCGGTGGAGAGGTCCACGTCCTGGCCGAGAGCGGCAACAAGGACATGCACGTAGCCATCCGTGGAGACCTGCGCAAGAAGGGAGAGCTGGCGCCGCGGCGATTCCTGACCATCATGGCGGGCGAGAAGGGGCCGACCTTCAAGCAAGGCAGCGGGCGCAAGGAGCTCGCCGAGGCGATGTTCGAGGCAGGCAAACCGCTGGCGAGCCGGGTGATGGTCAACCGGATCTGGCAATACCACTTCGGCCATGGACTCGTTCGTACACCGAGCAACTTCGGCAAGCTCGGTGAGAGGCCCTCGCACCCCGAGCTGCTCGACTGGCTCGCGTCGGCCTTCGAAGAATCCGGCTGGTCCATCAAGCACCTGCACCGGCTGATTATTTCTTCGGCGACCTACCAGCGAAGCAGCGGCTTCAACCAGGACAATTTTGACTCGGATGGAGACAACCGGCTCCTGTGGAGGATGAGTCCGAGGAGGATGGAGATCGAGGCCTGGCGCGACAGCCTGCTCGCCGTCACCGGCGAGCTTGACAGGACGATCGGAGGCAAGCCGACCGACAAGATCTTCGACGTGAAGCGCCGAACCCTCTACACGACCATCAGCCGCAACGGCGATCGCTTCGCCTCGGATGAGTTCCTGCGTCTTTTTGATTTCCCCTCTCCCTCGAGCACCGCGCCGAAGCGAATCACGAGTACCGTACCGCAACAATATCTCTTCATGCTGAACAGCCCCTTCATGATCGCCCGCGCCAAGGCGCTCTCTGAGCGGCTGCAGAAAGAAGAAAAAGACGACAAGGCCCGTATCGAGCTGGCCTACGCCCTTCTCTACGGGCGTCCTCCCGCGAAAGTTGAAATACAGATTGGCCTGGGCTTCCTGTCCGGAAAAGAAGGGAAAATCCCGCGTTTCCAGCAATACGCACAGGTTCTCCTGAGCGCCCATGAATTCATACAGGTCCGCTGAGAAAGGGAGACTGGCCGGTCGGAGGTGAAAGGCTGGAACTTGGAAGAATCCGAAGGCATACTGGATACTATGGAATCGAGAGCACACCACTACCTCGGTGGAAATCCCCGGGCCCCGCTCACCCGCCGCGAATCGCTGCGAAGAATCGGAGCCGGCTTCGGCTCCCTGGGACTCGCCGGAGTGCTCGCCGACCCGAGGCTGCTGGCCTCCAGCAAGGAAGTTGAAAAACAGGGCGTTTCACCCCTGTCGCCAAAGGCGCCCCACTTCGCCCCCCGCGCGAAACACGTGATCCAGCTCTTCATGCCCGGTGGCCCCTCCCAGGTCGACACCTTCGATCACAAGCCGGATATCGCCAAACACGCCGGCAAGCGACCTTCCCTGGTGAACCGCAAATCCCTGCGAAATACCAAGAACGGTCTGATGGTTTCCCCCTACCGCTGCAAGCGCTACGGAGAGTGCGGAAAAATGGTCAGCGATATCTTCCCGCATGTCGGAGAGCTCGTCGATGACCTCTGCTTTATTCACTCCTGTCATACGGACATACCCGAGCACGCTGGCGCGATCCTGATGATGACCCTCGGAGCCCTGCAGGCCAATCGCCCAAGCATGGGCTCCTGGCTGACCTACGGCCTGGGAACCGACAACCAGGATCTACCGGGCTTCGTCGCCATGAGCCCACGGGCCCAGCCCCGCGGCAAGCTTGCCAATTGGGGAAGCTCCTTCCTGCCTGGGGCGCACGCAGGCACCTACGTGAACATCGCCAGCATGAAGCCCGAGACCGTCATGCGCAATCTCAGCAATCCGCACCTGCCACGCATCGAGCAGCGCAACCAGGCGGACCTCCTCTCCCGGCTCAACAGGATACACCTCGATCGGCTGGAGAAAGACAGCCACCTCGAGGCCGGTATCGAGGCCATGGAGCTCGCCTTCCGCATGCAGTTCGCCGTGCCCGACGTCTTCGATATCTCGAAAGAGTCGAAGCAAACCCGCGCTCTCTACGGCAACAGCGAATACGCCAAGGGCTGCCTGATCGCCAGGCGCCTCGTCGAGCGGGGGGTTCGCTGCGTACAGCTTTCCCATTCGATCGACGGCTACGACATCGCCTGGGATACCGGCCACGGAGACATCAAGGGCGGTCACGCCAGGCTCGCCAAGGCCTGCGACCAGGGCATCGCCGCTCTCATCCGTGACCTCAAGTGGCGTGGGCTGCTGGACGAGACCCTGGTGGTCTGGGGTGGAGAGTTCGGCAGGGCCCCCACCTCCGAGGGCAAGAAAGGCCGCGACCATGATCACTACGGATTTACCATGTTCATGGCGGGCGGAGGCGTCAAGCCCGGCATCAGCTACGGTGCCACCGACAACTTCGGCCTCACGGCGGTTGAGAACCGAGTCCATGTTCACGACCTGCACGCCACGATTCTCCACCTCATGGGACTCGATCACGAGCGGCTGACCTACCGCTACAGCGGACGCGACTACCGCCTGACCGATGTTCACGGCAAGGTGATCCACGACATTATCGCCTGAGGAATCAGCACCGGCAGTCCGCCGTGAAATCATGAGCACTGACGCAGCGATCCCGGCCCTTGAAACAGGCCAACTCTACTCCTTCGCCAATTGGCCTAATGAAGACATCCCGCGGGTCTCGGTGGGTGTGTATACCGTCTGGCTCGGGGAGCAGCTGGTTTACGTCGGCTACTCGGGCAGGAACCTCCGCCCACATGAGATCAAGGCGGCGAAGAAACCCAAGGGCCTGGTGACCCGCCTCAAGAGTCATCGAAGCGGACTGCGAAACGATGACCAGTTCTGTCTTTATATCTGTGACCGGTTCATTATTCCCGGGCTGGACACCGAGACCCAGCGGAAGCTCGCGAGTGGCGAGCTCCTGCTGGATGGTTTAACCCGCAAATTCATCCGGGAAAAACTCTCCTACCGCTTCATCACGACGGAAGGATCCGAGGCCGCCCGCCGGATCGAGGGCCAGGTCAGGGGGGGCATCCTCAGCGCGGGGAAGCCCCTGCTCAACCCTGCCTGAGGCGGGAGTCCTCCCGGGATCAGAGGCTGTCGAAGCGCCGCGAGCGGTGGACTCCCGGATCTTCGGGTAGCGGCTTAGCCGCGCTGATGTCCCGCTGGCCCATCTCCAGCGACTCGCCCGCGCCCCGAACGTAGTAGACCGGCTTCCGGTGCTTGTCGAGATCGACCTTAACGGAGGCGGCATTGGCGTAGCGAAGCGTCAATCCCGCCCTGCGCCTGGAGCTCTCGTTCTCCTCGCTTCCGTGGATGACGAAGGAATCGTGAATCGACAGGTCCCCCGCATCCAGCTCCAGCGCCACCGCGTCCGCCTCCATCCCCGGGCTCACCTCCACCCGGACGCCGAGAAGATCACCTCCTTCGGTCGCGACCATCTCCAGCTCCGGGTAGCCGCTGTGGGTGCGGGGAATGACCTGCATACAACCATTGCCGAGATCGGAGTCATCGATGGCGAGCCAGATGGTACAGACATCCACCCCCGTCACCCCCGGCCAGTAGGTATTGTCCTGGTGCCAGCAGAGAGCGAGACCGTCACGCGGCTGCTTGACGAGCAGGTGGGTGCTCAGGAGAAGGAGCTCGCTGGAGCCCAGCGCCCCGCCCGCCGCATCCAGCAGCCGTTCGTCCCGCGCCAGCTCGAGCCAGGTTCGCCAGTCAACCGCTCGGATGTGCGGCTCGACCAGGGACTCGAGCCGGCGATCGGCGGGAAGCTCCTCGATCATTCTCTCGAGTGATCGGCGAAGAGCCGCGAGCTCGGCGGGAGAAAACAGGCCCCGCTGGACGCAATAGCCCTCAGCTGCGTAGAGCCCGGGATCCTCGTTGGCTGAAGTTTGCTCACTCATCATGCAGACCTGGTAACAACCGGCAGCGAAACTGTCGACGCGGACCGGGAGAGAGGGTCAGAGCCCGGCAAGGCGCTCGCTGGAATCACCGAAGCTCTCGAGGCGAACCCCCAGCTTGTCCATCATCGACAGGTACATGCTGCACATCTTACGGTTCGGCTTACCCCTGTAATCGAGCACCCTGCCGCTCTCGAGCTTGCCGCCGGCGCTGCCCATGATCACCACGGGCAGCTCGTTGGCATTGTGGTTGCCGGTGAGCATGCTGGAGCAGAACAGCAGCATCGAGTTGTCCAGCAGGGTGCGCTCCCCCTCCTGGATCTTATCGAGCCGCTCGGCGATATAGGCCAGGCTGCCGACGAAGAACCGGTTCACCTTGAGCCAATCCTCGGTGTCGCTGTGGGAGAGAAGATGGTGGATCATATAGTCCACGCCGAGATGCGGAAAGCGCATGGCGGAGTGATCATTGTTGAGCTTCAGGGTGGAGACCCGTGTCGTATCGGTCTGGAAGCCGAGCACGAGGATGTCGCACATGAGCTTCATGTGCTCCTTGACGTTTTGCGGCATCTCATCCGCCGGCCGCGGCAGGTTCGGCTTTTCGAGCGTGGGGCGCCATCCCTCGAGACGCTCATCCTTGCCGGCGCGTCCGATTCGATTCTCGACCTCTCGCACCGAGTCCATGTACTCGTCGATCTTTCGCTCGTCCGAGCGGCTCACCCGCCGCACGAGGCTCTTCGCCTGGGAGAGAACCAGGTCGAGAACGCTCTTGTCTCCCGTGTTCAACGAATCCTTGAACAAGCGGTCAAAGGCCAGGGCCGGGTACAATTCCAGCGGCGTCGGTGTCGTCGGAGAGCTCCACGATATATGGGAGCTGTAGAGCATCGAATACTCCCGGTGAACCGAGGAGTTCGAGGCCTCGCAACCCAGCACGAGGCTCGGGATCTTTGTCTGGCGGCCAATCCGCTGCGCGACGACCTGGTCCATGCTGGTACCTGAGCGAATCTCTCCGGCCGACGACAGGGGCGCTCCCGAGAGCAGGTTGCCCGTCTGCGAGCTGTGGATATTGCCCTTGAGAGCCTCGGCGTTGTAGAGTCCCCGGATGAAGAGAAGCTTCTCCTTGAGGCCGGCAAGGGGCTCGAGGACGCGTCCGAGCTCGAGATTCCGTCCCTTCCCCTTCGCCCGCCACTCCCGGCCGTGAAAGCCGTTACCCGCGAAGAGGCAGGCCAGGCGCACTGGGGCCTCGGCCGCGGCCCCTCCCTTCGCGAAGACGGCGACGGACTCGAGCCAGGGAAGGGCCATGGTAACACCAAGCCCCCTGAGAACAGTCCGCCTGGAGATTGCTTTAGCCGAAGAAGGCCTGGAAAATTTTCCGCTCACCGGTTTTCCTCCACATGGTCTCTTCCCCGATGATATAGGAACTGGCGGCTCTTTACCAAGGTCAACACCGCCTCGCTGAAGCGGTGGCCGTTCTTCCCCAGGACATCGAGCAGCTCGGCGATCAAGAGCTCATCCGAAAGTCCCACGGAGCTTCCGAGCCCCTAGCCCACACTCTTCCGGC
>JAKUSY010000211.1 GCA_022451445.1 Planctomycetota bacterium | reverse complement strand
GCGTTGGAAACATCGATCACATCGATCGGGTTCTCAGGATAGAGCTCGGCAATCCGGGCCTTGCGCAATTCGGCCGCCACGCTGAGCCCATCGAGTACCGCCGAATTTCTCCAGTGCTTCCCGAGCCGCGGAACAGCGATGCCGGTACCGGCGCCCTCGACGACAGGAACCTTGAACCAGCTCCTGGTCTCAACCCTATAGGGTTCTCCAAGGCGTCTGCCCCGGGAATCGCTCAGGAAGCAATCCTTCCCGACCCGCACCATGGCGACCGGGGTAGAGAGGATCATCATGGTCCTGATCTCGCCATCTCTCTGCGGGGTGGGATAGACCAGGCCGATATCGACCACCTCCCGGATCCAGTGAGACCGCTCGAGGGCCTCCTTCATCCTGGAGAGGACGCCCGGGTCAAAAAGACTGAGCCTGCTCTGCTCGAGCGTGAACTCGTCCATGATCTGCGCCCTGATCTCCGGGGTCACCCAGGCCGGCAGGTTGGCCGGGTACAGGGTCCAATTGGCCAGCAGGAACCGCTCATCGGATCTCACATCCTGCCTGACGGACACGGCCAGCCAGACAAACAGCATGGCCCCGAGCAGGAAGCAGAGCTTCCTGCCGCTGTTTCTGAAAAAATGCTCACCGCTGCCGAAGGATGCCATCCGCCTCAGCAATCCGGGACGTGTTTTTTTATTCCTGGCCATAGGTCAATACTTCCCGCCTTCGCGGGCTGTCCTCTCTTTCAACTCAGGCAAGCGCGAGATCCCTGGCGAAAACGACCTCGGTCTCGAGGAGGTAGCCGGTCTGTTCATGGACCTGGCTGGTAACCTCCTTCATGAGTCTCCTCACATCGCCGGAGGTCGCCGAGCGCCCCCTGTTGACAATAAAGTTGGCGTGCAGCTTCGACACCTCCGCCCCGCCGCGGCTGAGCCCCTTCAGGTTGCAGTCCTGGATCAGTTTTCCGGCGGAAGGCCCCTCGCCGGGGTTCCTGAACATGCAACCGGAGCTGGCGTGGGAGAGGGGCTGGGTCTTGAGCTTGCGCTCTTCGTAGTATTCCATTTCCCGCTTGAGCTCGACTCGATCGCCCGGCTCCAGCTCCAGCTCGATGGCGGCGACCACCCGGCCGGGCATATTCCAATTGCGGTAGCCCCAGGGGACCTCTGAACCTTCGATGGCTTCCACGACGCCATCCCCGGGGGAGATGATGTGCAGCTTGCGGATGTATTTTCCGAAGCATGCGTCGGGACCGTTGCCGGCGTTCATAGCGGTGCCGCCGCCGACCGTCCCCGGAATCCCCGCGAGCTTCTCGAGGCCGGACAGGCCGGCATTTACAGTTTTCCTGATGATCGTGTTGATACCGACTCCAGCCTCCGCGTACACCCTGCCATTTTCCCCCAGCTCCCATTTTCCGAGCTTCTTGGTCCGAATGACGGGTCGGCAGAAATCGCCGTCCGGAAAGACGGTATTGCAGCCGCCACCGAGTATGAAGGGGTCCTCGAGCGAGGTCAGGAGTCCGCGCAATTCCTCGAAGCTTTCGGGCTCGTAGAGCTCCCGGGAGCAGCCGCCAACCTTCATCGAGGTCAGCTTCGAAAACTCGGCGTGTCTTGGACCGCTGGTCATCGGCTTCACTTCCCCCCCTGCGCCACGATCGGAATGCCCCAGGGCCTACCTGCGTAATTATGGGCCAGGACGGTGATATCCCCGGCCCCCATGAAGATCACCGCGTCTCCGTCCATGACGTTCTCATCGAGCCGTTTGTGAACGTCTCTGAATCCCGGGGTGTCGACGGCCTTTCCCCTGAGCCCGGCAATCTCCTTCGTAAGCATGGTGGAGTTGACGGCCTCCTTATCCTCCCGGCTGTCCCTGGCCTTATACGGCCTGGTAACGAGGACCTCATCAAAACCGGCAAGCGCCACGGCGAAGTCGCCAAGCATCCTTCGCAGGCGGGAGTATTGGTGAGGCTGGAAGACACCGATGATTTTTCCCTCGAAGCCGCCGGCACGGGCCGCGCTCAGCAGAGCCTCGACCTCGGTGGGATGGTGAGCGTAGTCGTCGATGACCGTTACCCGCCCCCTCGCGAGGACCTCGAATCGACGGCGGACTCCGCGGAAGGCGCCGAGAGCCTCGGCGATCTTCGCGACGGACACTCCCGCCCAGCTGCAGATGGCCGCGGCCGCCAGCGCGTTCTTCACATTGTGCCGGCCGGGAATCGAGAGCTGAACCTCCTGACGGATTTTTCCGGGCCCTCTCAGCACGAAGCTGGATTCCAGGCCGCGCGAGCGCAGCTGGTGGGGCCACCAGTCGCCGTCGATGGATTCGAGACTGAAGGTCTGGATGTTCGCGCAGGAGGCCGCCGGTACAAGATTCATCGTCTGGGGATCATCGGCATTCAGAACCAGGAGCCCATCCCCGGGGATCCGGCTGATGAACTGTTCAAAGGCGCTGGAGATCTCCGCCAGATCCTTGAAGTAGTCGAGATGCTCCTCCTCAACGTTGGTGACCACCGCAGCCGCGGGATCCAGCTCCAGAAAGCTGTGATCGTACTCGCAGGCCTCGGCCACGAAATCACCTCCCGAGCCCTGTCTCGAGCTGCCAAGCTGGGGAATCTCGCCCCCGATCAGGAAGGAGGGGTCCTTGCCTGAATAATGGAGGATCCACGCGATCATGGCGCTCGTGGTGGTCTTACCATGGGTTCCCGCCACGGCGATTCCGCGCTGCTGGCCCATCAGCTCGCCGAGAAACTCGGAGTATTTATATACCGGGATTCCCAGTTTGTGAGCTTCGCGGATCTCGGCGTTGTCATTGCCTACAGCCGCGGTACGAACGACAACGTCCACATCGTGGCTGAGATTTCCCCTGTCATGGCTGGGGGAATAGTCCACCCCCAGGCGCTCGAGCTCCTCGGGCAGGGAGCCACTGCTGGTGTCGGAACCCGACACCTTGATGTTCTGCGCTAACAGGATGGGCACCAGGCCTCGCACGCCGGTGCCGAGCATCCCTACAAGGTGAGCCTTGTTCCATTTCTGCATCGTATAACGATGACCCGGCGCGGACAGAACCCGCCTGCCCGGATATCTCACTTCTCTTCAGAATCTTCTCTTCAGAACTTCTTTCCGGCGGCCTGGTCCGGCTGCCCGGCTCCGAAAAAACACGGAAACCGACCCTAATTAAGCAGATGCCGAACAGGGTAACCAGAGTTTTCCCCTCTATAACCCCTTATCGGTAAGATGGTGCTGCATCTTGAGCTAGGACAATTTGACACCACAACATGAGGTAGTTTCAAAATACCGCTGAGACGGAGATTTCACTGTCCTGCGGGGATTTACGGCCCTATCGCGAGAGCGTGGAGGCGGGCTCTCAGGGCCGCTTTTTCGCGGGGATTTTCAGCTTCATCCCAGGGCGCAGACGATCCGGATTGCCACCGAGTTGCTCCGTGTTCATCTCGATGATCTTCTCACAAAGATGCCCGGCGCCGAGATACTTCTCGGCCAGGTTCCAGAGCTTGTCCCCATCCTTGACCACGTAAATCGTGAAGGCCACCTCCGGCTGAACCGGCGGCCGGGGCTGAGCCGGCTCCTCCGGCCCGGTCGGCCGCTCCGGCTCCGGCGGGATGTCCCCGGACAATGGAGGCGGTTCGACGACGGCTGGGCCGGGATTGATCAGGTTGAGCGAACCTCCTGTTCGCCCGGCCGCAAGCGCCGGCGCGGGTACGCCGTCCCCGGTTTCCGGGGCATGGGGAGTATTGGCCGAAAAACGGCGAGTATCCTCGGGAGCTTCAGCGAGCTCACCAGCCTCGATGGAGGGGCGATTCCAGCGCGGAGTCGGTCTCCTGGGAACCCGGGGACGCACTCCATTGGGAAGCGTGGCGGGCTTGATGGTCGTCTCGATCATCGTGTCGTAGTCGATGACACTCGACCGCGAATCCTCACCGGGAAGTCGCTGAACCTGCGGAGGCGGCGAGAACCCCAGCCAGATGGAGAGCTGCCCCTCCCGCATATGGTAGACGCATAGCGAACAAAAACCGATGAGAACGATCAGAAGAAAGCGGAATCCTACTGACATGTTTCTTTAAGCTCCAGTATGAGGTCCAGTACGGCATCTGCCGCGTCCGGTCTTCCGAGACTCAGCGCGCAATCTTCCATCTCCAGCAGGCGGCCTGGCTCGAAAAGTATTTCTTCAACTATCGTTCGCAAGACGTCAGCTCCAAGCTCTTCTTCAGGCACCAGAATGGCGCCCCCTGCCCGCTCCAGCGCCTCGGCATTCTTCAGTTGATGTTGATCCTTGTGATGCGGGTAAGGAACGAAAACCGCCGGAACGCCCAGCACAGCCAGCTCAGCCACGATCGTTCCGCCTGCCCTGGTGATCACCAGGTCGCTGTGCGACAGCAAATGCGGCAAATCCTTAAGGTAGTCCACGACCTCGGCTTCCCAGCCCTGGTCACGATACGCCTTCTCTACCTCTTTTTTATCGGCATCTCCTGCCACATGTATCCAGTGGATTTTTTCACGATATTCCGATAGTCCCTCCAGGGCGCCGATGATCGCCTTGTTGATGCCGTGGGCGCCCTGGCTGCCTCCAACGACGAATACCTTGCGTTTTCGCGTACTGAAAGCCCCGGCGGCAAACCATCTGCGGCGGCGGCCCGCGGCGCGTACCACCGTACCTCGCACGGGATTCCCGGTTACCTCCCGCCGGCCCCGGAACAGATCGACCACCTCGGGACTGGGGCAGGTTACCAGGTCGACAAAGGGCGCCGCGAAACGGTTCACCTTGCCGGGAACCTGGTTCTGCTCGAGCAGCACCACGGGAAGGCCCACATGCCTGGCCGCGACGATCCCCGGAAGGGAGGCGTATCCCCCCAGCCCGATGGCCGCGTCATAGCTGCGCGTAAGCGCCTTGCGAATCATCGGGATGGCCCTCAGGGACTGCAGCGAATACTTCACCATGGCGCCCGCGCCGCCCGAAGGTGGCGAGAGATCGAGCAGCTCTGTTCTGAAGCCGCTGTTGGCGAAGACCTTCTCCTCCACATCTCTGCGGGTACGGAAAAACACGATGTCACAGTCCGGACACCTCTCCCGCGCTCTCTCGGCGACCGCGAGCCCCGGGAAGAGATGCCCTCCTGTACCTCCGCCAAAAAAAGCCAGCGCCTTCAATGCGGCCGCGGGAGGGGAGCCTGTCTCCTTCCTGGTCCCGGCCAGTACAGCGGTGTCGGTCATCGATCTGCGTCCTTTCCCCCGTCCAGTCGCCTCATGTTTGTGGTCTCAGCGGGATCGGCTCCCGCGAGGTCCGCCTTGTTGACCCCGGAAAAATGTGCCGGCCCGGTGGCCTGGGAAATTCTCCATATCGAGAGCAAAACGCCGATCTGGGCCATCGTCACACAGAGGCCCGTTCCGCCGAAGGTCACCAGCGGAAGTGGTATTCCTTTTGTCGGGGCGCTTCCCGTCACCACGGCGATGTTGTAGGCCGCCTGCATCCCGATCGACAGGATGATGCCCGCGCCCAGGAGGTAGCCGAAGGAATCCTTCGCGCCGCGGGCGATCATGACGCCCGACCAGAGGAGCACGAGGAAGAGCGCTATGACTCCCAGGCAGCCGAGCAGGCCGAGCTCTTCACCGATTACGGCGAAAACGAAATCGGTATGTGCCTCGGGCAGATAGCGCAGCTGCTGGATTCCAGTTGCAAGCCCGAGGCCGGTCGTAGCTCCGGAGCCCAGCGCCCGAAGCGAATGCCGAAGCTGGTGCAGTCCCTCCGGGTTGAGAACTCCCTGGAAGCGATGCACGATCATGTCCCACCTGAAATAGGCGAAGACTGCGAGCAGGGAGGTAAAGACGGCCAGGGGAAGAACGAAATAGCGCCAGCGCATCCCGCCGATGACCATGAGGATGACCCCCAGC
>JAKUSY010000210.1 GCA_022451445.1 Planctomycetota bacterium | reverse complement strand
GTGCAGCTGACGGACGTGGACGGCGACAAGAAGATCGACATCGTCCTCTGCGCCAAGAAAACCATCCAGTGGTATCAGAACCCCAGCTGGGAGAAGCACATCATCGCTCGGGACCTCACGAAGCGCGACAACGTCTGCGTCACCGCCAGGGACATCGATGGTGACGGCAAGTGCGAGATCGCCGTTGGCGGCCAGTGGAACTTCAGCGAGACGCGCAAGGATGGGGCGGTTTTCTATCTCATCCCGCCGAAGGATCGCACCCAGATGTGGACGCCGGTCAAGCTCTACAACGAGCCCAGCACCCACCGCATGCACTGGATCCGGCACCACGGCGGCAAGTACGCGCTGACTGTCAAGCCCCTGCGGGGCCGCGGTACCAGGAACGGGGTCGGTCCCGGCCTGAAGCTGCTGGCCTACCTGCCGCCGACCGATCCCCGCGCCGAATGGAAGACCGAGCTGATTGGAGACTTCCTCCACCTCTCACACAACTTCCACCCGGTGAACTGGGACAGTGACCCCGAGGAGGAGCTCATCGAGGCGGCCAAGGAAGGTGTCTGGCACTTCGATTACAGCGGCGGCAAGTGGAATTCAAAGCAGCTGACGAAGGACTTCGCCGGTGAGATCCGTGACGGCAAGCTCCCGGGCGGCAAGCGCTTCATCGTCACGGTGGAGCCCATGCACGGGACCAAGTCGGCGGTCTATGTCGAGCCCGAAGGAGATGGCCTCTGGAAGCAGGCCGCGGTCCTCGACGAGAAGCTCCAGGACGGCCACGCCATCGCCTGCGCTGACTACCTCGGCATCGGCTCCGACCAGATCGTCGTCGGCTGGCGGGCGATGAACGGCGGCGGTGTGCCGGGGATCAAGTTCTTCGCTCCCCTGGACAAGACCGGAACGAAGTGGCGTGAGCAGAAAGTTTCCGCTAAGGAGGTTGCCGTCGAGGACATCAAGGCTGCCGATCTCAACGGCGACGGCCTCGCCGACATCGTGGCCGCGGCCCGGCAGACCAAGAACCTGACAATCTTCTTCAGCCAGAAATAAGGGAGCCTGAGATGAGGGCGCTTTACCTGGCAGCGATCCTGTTTTTCTCCTTCCTTGCAACCTCCTCGCGGACTGGCCTGGCCGAGTCCCCGATCCTGGTGAAGAAGAAGGTCGAGGGGAATTACGAGCTGCAGTGCGAGGTGGGCGCCATACCCTGGGGCTTCCTGCTCTTTTTCTCAGCTGATGAGAAACTGTCCGGGTACGGCTACCTGAAGGTTTCATCTTCTGCAATCGAGCTGGGTCATCACAACAAGGGGAAATCGGTGACCTGGCGACGGTACAAGGCTCCGGAGCAGAAGCTTCCCTGGAAGGTGCGGCTCTTGAAGAAGGGTAATTTTTTCCGCTTCCAGGTGGGAGACAGGACCGGCTGGATCCGCGGCCCCAGCGGTGAGTGGCTCGAAAAGTACGAACCGAGGGAGAGCTGGGTCGGCCTCAAGGCTCCCGGTGATACAGAGCTGCGGTCGCTGACCCTGACGACTCTTCCCTGGCTGCAGCAGTTGACCCGGCCGGTGATTCCGCGCGGTCCCGATGGCAGCTTCTACGAGAAGCAGGCGATTCCCGGCGCCCTGATCAAGTTCAAGGGAAAGTACTACCTGTATTTCATGGCCGGGATGGAGGGGAACGAGGAAGGCTCATCGCGAAGATCCATCGGCGTCGCCACCAGCCCTGATATGCGCAATTGGAAGGTCCATCCGGCCCCGGTGGTCAGGAATGGCGAACCCAATATCCCGCACGACAATGTCTACCCCAACGGCGCCGTTCTCACTCCTGAAGGGAAGATCGCCCTGATGTATTCCGTTCAGAAGTATCCTGAGTGGGTGGGCTTCGGCCTGGCGTTGGCCGACAATCCCCTCGGACCTTTCAAACACCATGAAGCCAACCCGGTCTACAAGCATTTCACCCACGCCCATGAATTCGACCTCGTCCGGGTCGATGGTCCCGATTATCGCTACCTGCTCTTCTATGCCGGGTACACGCCCAAGCCTCGGACAGGATTGTCGGGAGACCGCGGCTATCTCCTCTACAGCGATGACCTCGTCCACTGGCGCGAGGACAAGCGCAACCCGGTCTTCAGGCCCGAGACGCTGGATGATTGGGACGCCATCCATGTGCGCCCGCGGTCGCTGACGAAGCAGGGCGACACCTGGTACCTCTGGTACGAGGGCTGCAATACCTGGAAGCCCGAGGGCAGCGACCACCACGGCTGGTGGGATACGGTCGGCCTGGCGCGCTCAAAGGACCTGGTCAAGTGGGAGTACTACCCGCGCAACCCGGCGCTGCCGGGCCTCAGCATCGGCCCGGACCGCTTCGACAGCAAGTGGACCGGCTGGCCGAGGATGCGGATCGAGGGTGAGACGGCCTACATCTTCTACACCGGCAACGCGATGACGGGGATGCGAACCATCGCTGTGAAGGACCTGGTCAACTGGAAGACCGAGGGCGGCAAGACCCTGAAGCTCTGGCCGAAGGGTCGCTGAGTCTCTCAGCCGGGCTCAGTCAGTCGTCCTGACCACCCGGAAGCCGATGTTCGCGAGCTCCATCTCCTGGTTGCTGAAGAAGCGGCCGGCTGCCTGGCGGTTGTTACCCTGGAACCAGCCGCCGGAGCGGAGGCCGCGTCCGAGTCTGCTGACAACCGCCTCGTTCCCCTCCCAGAACTTGTCGGCCATCTGCTCGGCGCCGTAGCTCGACTTTGAATTTTCCGGCCGTACGACTGCCCGGCCGATGATGTTCATATTCGAGTAGCCGCGCCGGGGGGAGAAGTAGGCGGCCTTGTACCATTCATTCTCGCTCGAGAGGGCGAAGCGGGCTTTTTTCTCCCGTTTGCCGACGCTCTCCCTGCCGCTGAAGGCGTAGGCTCCGCTCTCCGTCGTTGCCGTGCCTTGCTTTCCGCTCGGCCGGCCATTGTGCAGCCAGTTGCAGAAGCGCAGCGCGTCATACCAGCTGACGAAGTTCACTGTTTTAGAGGCCAGCTCCGGCCTGACCCGGTAGGTGTACTTACCCGGTGAGCCCAGGCGCACGATGCCGCCCTCCGGGCGCTCCTGCATGTCAGGGTTGAAGAGACCCGCAGGGTCGCTGGTGGCGACCGCGTTCAGGAAGACGGCGTATTGCTCGTTGGTAACCCGGCGCGTTCCAATCTCGTAGGCTGAATCGACATCGCCGAAGACACCGCGCCCGTAGAAGTTCTTGTCCGGCTTGTTACCCGGGTCGCCGACCTTGACGAAACTCATGAAGGGCTCCGATTGCGAGGGTTCCCGGCTCTTGCCCCGGGTCGCCTGCTTTTTCGCCGCGCCGCCGTTCGATCGGCCCTTGAAATCCAGGCCTGCCATGGGCAGGGGAGTATTCCAGAAGACCTTCTTGTCGTCGGGGGGGCGGTTGAAGAAATGCCACTCGGCAAAGGCGAGGATCTTCTTCCAGTCATCGGTGGTAAAGGAATGCCCGCCGTGGCGGTAGGTGATGGCGTTTTTCTCAGGCACGCCGAGAAACCTGAAGGCCTCCTGCGCCGCCATCGAGGAGACCTGCGTTCCGAGCGGATTGGCGAACAAGTCCTCGAAGGCTTCATTGCTGATGACAGCGCGCGGAGCGACCAGCGCCTTGAGGAAGTGCTGGTCGAAGGGCAGGTATTCTTCCCTTTCACCAAACCACTGGATTCGCTCATGGTACCACCACGGCTTGTCGTTCATGCCGAGGGTCTCGGCGCCGGGGCCGAGGATCCGGTAGCAGCCGGAGCCCCCGGCGCCTGACTGGTTGGGGATGGCCATGGCGAAGCGCTCGTCGAGGGCCGCCGTCAGGAGCGCCATCTTTCCTCCGCGTGAATGGCCGGTTGTGGCGATGTGTTCGAGGTCGACGTCATCCCGCGTTTCGAGATAGTCGACCAGGCGCATTGCCCCCCAGGCCCAGACCGAGAGCGTTGCCCAGTCGTAGCCCGGGTAGGCCTCCTGGGCCGGTCCGGCGAAGTCCTTCCTGTCGGGGTCGAGGTCGCTGCGGGCGTACTCGATGAAGATGTAGCCCGCATCGAGAAACATCGGCACGTTGCGGTTGCCTCCGAGGCGACCCGCCTCACTGAGGATGACCGGCCGGGGCCCGGGCGTCTTCGGCAGGTTCAGCAGGATGCGCATGCGCAGCTTCCTCTTCGACCCGATCACCAGTGTCAGCATCTCTTCTGTACCTTTGCCGCTTGAGTGAGGTCTGCGTTTGATGTCGACTGCGGTGACTGAATCGGGCCGGGGCGGGATGCGGCCGTACTGGTAGTAGAGCAGCATCCTCTTCATCTCCTCGCGCCGCCTCTCCCAGTCGGCTTGCGTCTTTACCCTGCTCCCGTCGGCGAAGGTAAAGAGATCGGGAAGCTCCAGCGAGGGCTCGAGCGATTCGGGTGAGGCGGGCGGCTTCCATCCTTCATCTGCGGCTGGCGCTGAGGGCCCCGGGCAGATAACGAGGGCCGCAAGGAAGAGGGCGAACAGGGTGGTGGGCTTTCGTGTAGGAGGCATGGTCTCCCTGTGAATTGGATGAATTCCTTCATTATGAGCGCAGCCCGTCTTTTTTTACAGGCGTGAAATACGCCTCATCCAGATGCCCGGCTTGCGGTCGCTTTTCCTTAGCGGGATAATGTTTGCATGAAAAAATATGGCCTCCTGGTTCTCGGCCTTCTCCTGGCGCTGGCGCCGCTTCGGGCGGCGGAGCGTTTTGACTACCACTCCATCCGCAAGCAGCCCGTGCTCGTGGCCAGGGGAATCTACGAGGGTGAGACGCACCTGCGCTTCGGGGGCAAGGCCCGTCCGCAGGATATGAAGGGCTTTGGCCGGGGCTGGCGAGGCGACAGCCACCTGCTGTGGAACGGGGTGGTGGGGCAGGCAAATACCGTCGGGTTCGAGGTGGCGAAGTCGGGCAGGTACTCGCTGGCGATCCAGTGGACCCTTGCCCCGGATTACGGCCTCTTCGAGGTGCGCCTGAATGGCCGGGTGATCACTCCCCAGCTCGATTTGTACTCGCCACGGGTAGAGCTTGCCAAGCTGCAACAGGTAGGTGAATTTGACCTACAGGCCGGGATCCAGCGGTTGAGCATCAAGCTCACCGGGGGTAATCCGAAGGCGAAAAAATACGGCGGCAACGGCTATCTCTGGGGTTTGGATTACCTGGAGTTGACCGACCTGTCGCCCGCTGAGCCGGAAAAGCCGTCCATCACGAAGACCGAGGCCGCGCCTGCGCAGGTCGACCTCGAGGAGGCTCTGCCGCTGATGAAGGAGTATTGCTTCAGCTGCCATGGGGCGACAAAGAAGGTCAAGGGCAAGGTCAACCTGGCGGAGCTCACCGGGCGCGGTGATTTTCTGAAAAAGATCGAGCTTTCACGTACAGCCGCCAAGGTCCTGGGCAAGGGCGAGATGCCGCCTGAGAAGAAGAAGCAGCCCTCGAAGGCGGAACGGGAAAAGCTCAGGCGTTTCTTCGATGGGGTTGTCGAGGAATACGTAAAGAAGAACACCATCCTCGAACCTGTGGTGATGAGACGCCTCAACCGCTACGAGTACAACAACGCCGTACGAGATCTGCTCAAGTTGCGTGGCGATATCTATCCGTTGCCGGAAAAGGTGATTCGCTCGAGCCGGTATTTCGATCCGGCCTCCGGCCGTATGCCCGCCGTCGTGAACGCCGGCAATCGCACCCTGGGCAAGTTTCAGGTGGAGCGGCAGATTCTCGATGGCGTTGACCCCTTCGCCATCGACCTGCAGGCCGAGCATGGGTTCAACAACCAGGGAGAGCAGCTGAGCCTTTCGCCGATTCTGCTCGAGAGCATCCTGAAGCTTGGCCGGAGCATCGTGAACAGCCCCCAGTTCGACGGCTACACCGGTCTGCGAAACACCTTTTTCAAGGAGGGGGGCGAGCCCC
>JAKUSY010000021.1 GCA_022451445.1 Planctomycetota bacterium | reverse complement strand
TTTGGAGTCATAGAAACGTCATGCTGACCTTAGCCAAGAAAATGATTCGTCGCCCGGGCCTGGTTGTCGCCCTGGCATCCGTGTTCGGACTGCTCTTCATGGGGCGGATTTCATCCCAGGAAGAAAAAACCGCCAAGACCCCCCAGGCCGGAAAGGTCAGCCCCGCCAAGAGCGGCAGCGCCGGGAAAAAGCGCTACCTCCTGAAGCCACCGCCGAAAAATTTCTCGCCTCCTAAAGTGAGCATGAACGATTCCGCTTTCGACTGGGGCTCGGTTCTGCAGGGTGAAGTGGTCATTCACGACTTTGAAATCAGGAACTCGGGCGGCGCGCCCCTGAAGATCGAGCGCGTCAAGCCCTCCTGCGGATGTACCACCGTCGACTTCGACAAGGTCATCGCTCCCGGCGCCACGGGTAAGGTCACCCTCAAGGTCGACACCAAGAAATTCTCCGGAAGAATCAAAAAATCAGCCAAGGTGAGCACCAATGCCAGCAAGGCCGATCAAACGCTCACCATGGAGGGCACTATCGAGCTGGCTATCGTCGTAGAGCCCAAGCTCCCCCGCATCACGGTGGTCCGGGGCGTCCCGATCAAGCCGCTGACGGTAACCCTGAAGAAGGCTTCGAAAATTCCCTTCAAGCTCAACAAGGTGTCGTGCAAGACCGAGATCGTCACCCTAGAGAAGAAGGAGATCGAGGCGGGAGGCCACTACGACCTGATGGTGACCCCCAAGCTCCCTGCCGACAGCCGCAAGTACCACTACGCCGAGATCGACGCGAACGTAACCGTCAAGGACAAGACCTTCGACCTGCCCGTGCGCGTGTCGATCACCGTCAAGGACCGCATCGAGGCGAGCCCGCCCTCGGTTTACTTCAGCCGAAGAGAAACCGAGAAGCTCGACAAGCCCGGCACACCTCCGCCGACCAAGGAATTGAAGATCAAGAGTCTCGACTCGGCCCACAGCTTTAAAATCCTCGGGGTTCGAACCCAGGGTGAACACTTCAAGACCGACCTCACGACCGTCATCCCCGGCAAGGAGTATAAGCTGACGGTCGAGCTCGCCAAGAAGCCCAAGGCGGGAACGCGGAGACTCGTGGAGAAGATCTTCGTCGACACCGACGACCCGACCCTGAAGGAGATCAAGATCAACGCCACGGCATCGCTCGGTTCGGCCTTGAGCAGCGGCATCAAGAAGACCACGAACTTCGGCTCCACCAGGAAGGTCACGGGAGGCTCATCGAACCCCCGGATCCAGCCCCCGGCGAAGCCCAAGGTCTTCGGCCCCGTTCCGCCTCCGGGAGCCATAAAGCCCAAGAGCGGCTCCAAGTAACCGGTAACCCGGCCGCGCTACCGACATTCAAAACCGAAGGAGCCGGATTCATTCCGGCTCTTTTTTTTTGAGCTCGAAAGATATCCGGGCGGCGGCTTCCAGGCGAGCTTCTCAGGGACGCTCGAGCCGGAACTCGCCACGGGTCGAGTCAACGCTGTACTTGAAATAATTCAGGAAGTTCAACCCCAGGAGGTTGATGCTCCGCCCCCCGCTTTCAGGCAGCACGATGACCTCCAGATTGTGTACCGCGTAACCCCGCAGGGAGACGGAAACGAGGCGGATTCTCCTTACCTGCATCCTCCCCGCGGCGGTCAGGACAGTGACTCTCTCACCGCGTTCAAAGGCGTAGCCGAGGCTCCGCGCCAGGGTCTCGGAGATCGCCGTATAGGTCGCCCCCGTATCGATTACGAACTCCGCTTCAATCCTCCCATCAAGCACGATCTTCGTCCTGATCGAGGAGGCTCCCGCGGGTATGGGAATCACCACGGCTTCACGGTTGGAGAGAATGTCGTCTATCTTGCCAAGCTGGGCATCGGACCGCTGCGACAGGGCGGAATCGAGCTCCTTCGCCTCCTCCAGGAGCCGGATCGCATCCTGGTAGATCTCCCACTGCTGGTAAATCTGCGCGAGATGGAGCCTCAATATGCCTGATTCGGGAAGCTCCTCAAGACCCTCGATATAGGCGAGCTCCGCCCGGCGCCCATCTCCCTCCTTCAGGGCGTTCAGCGCCAGCTCGTGATAGGCGCCCTCCAGCAGGGGAACGACCCTGCGGGAATTCTCGAGCTGCTGAACCTGCAGAAGCGCGTCGATCACCTCGCGGGTGAGTTCCAGCTCCGCGCAGACCTCCGCCAGCTTGAACCAGAGGATTCCATCCCTGGCGAACGACTCAAGACCCCGGCGGGCCGTTTCGGCAGCCTCCTCGAAGCGCCGCCGGTCCTGCAGACGTCCGACCTCGCCCAGGTAGCTCTCCCGCAGCATATCGGCCAGCCTGTCAAGGCGTACGACCTCGATGTCCTCCAGCCCGCCGCGCTCGATCGCCTGCCGCAGCAGCTCGATGGCCTCCCCCCAGCGCTTCTTCCTGTAGGTCTCCCGCGCCCGGTTCTCCAGGTCGACGAAGGTCCCCTCGTAAATCCGCATGGTGTTCTCGGCCACGGTGAAGCTGACCGGCTCCAGCAGGAACTCCCGCGGGAAGACGCTGGCCGGATCGACAAATACCCGCAACCCTCGCGGCCTGGCCGGAATCGTTCTGCGAGGCAGTCCGACGACGTTGTTCACCATCGGACGGCAAAGCCCGATGACGGATCCGGACCTGGTTACCGCGAGATAGGATTCCTCATCGATTCCGGCCGATGCCGCCAGCAACAGTCCCGAATGTCCATCGGTGGTGGTAAAAAAAGCTTCGGCAATCCGGGCAGGCCGCGCGCCGGGACCATCGTATACGTTGATTTCATCATTGTTGGCGAGCGCCTCGTTCTCCGAGCGGCTGATGATATTGAGCGCCGCAAGCGGCTGATTCGAGGGAGCCAGGCGCAGCAGGGCCAGATCGGCGGGCTGGTTATAACGTATGACGCCGATTACCGGGATACTCCCGGCGACACCTTCGCGACGGCAGCGCACCTTGTAGACTCCGAGCAAAGGACTGTAGCGGCTCAGCACAACGCCATCGGGATGAACCAGGACGGCCGGCCGGGCCCTTGCGAATTCTCCCTCCTTGTCGAAAAGATCGAGGGTTGCAAGGGTGTCGTCAACCTTGACCTTCTTCGCCGGAGGCTCAGGAGTTGAGACCACGATCATCGGCGGCGGAGGGCCGCCGGAGTCCGCGGGTTTCTCCACAGCCGGAGGGCGTGGATCCGGCGGTCTCCCCTTCTCCTTCTTCTCCGACCCCTGCCGCGTGACCGAAGACGGCGCGGGGACGGGCGCCTCCCCCGGGCTGTCGGCCAGGAACCAGGCAAGGAGTAGAGCGGCCTGGACTCCCACCAATCCCAGGATGAGGGTACGGCGTCTTCCCCAGCCCCCTTTGCCGCCCTCGACCCGCTGGCCGCATTGGGTACAGAAGGTGGCCCCGTCCTCGGTCCAGCTATTGCACGCCTGGCACTGTAACATGACCTGGAGAATTCCTCCGGAAACCCGGGAGTGCCTGTGTAAACCCGACCGCACGGATACAACCGACGGTCCCTGCGTTCAGTATAAGGACTGTCTTCAAAGGCTCAAGAAAGCCGGCCGATTAATCTCAAAAGCCGCCGCCGCCCGGCGACTCAAAAACCCGCGACCGGCTGCAATTTTCTCGAGGCGGTACTGAAAAAAACGTTCCCCTTCCTGAAGCAATACCCTGAACCTTCGGTGAAAACGTCCATGGAACGCAGCGCGCCCTCGAGGCGCGGCAGCGACATCAGCAGGGGCTTGAGAATGGACGGCTCTTCGGCATCCGGCAGGAGGGTGCCGGTGAGCCCGGCGACCTTGAGCAGCCAGTCGCCGGAATCCCAGAGCCCGGAACCAGCCCCCCGGTAAAAACTGTCAACTGGGAGCTTTGACTTCGGCAGCCAGTCGAGGCCGCTCCCATCGGCAACGGCGGCCAGGGTCGCGGTCCGGCCCTCGATGGCTCCGGCAACCTTGCCGAGAGCATCAACCGATGTAGCCAGCACCAGGAAATCACCGTACACGCCAAAGGCTGTCTCGAATCCCAGCAGGCCCGATTTGAAAATATGAAGGCTCCTCTCCGAGCCCTTCCTGTCCCTGCTGCCGAGCTCCAGGTTCCATCTCTCGAGCGGCCCGGTAAGAGCCTCGACGGCGCCGGCGACCGCCTTCGCGGCCTTCCCGCCGGCCCGGGTCTCGAAAAGAAAGGCGCGGGCGGGTAAGGCGCCTGGCGCGCCGCCTCCGGGAGCGAAGACCACGGTCGCCCGGCGACCGGTGAGATTCCTGAGAATATCACGCTGCAGACGAACTCCCAGCCGGACCTGCTCACGCTCGAAGCTCTCCGCCGATTCCGCCTTGCCCGTAATATTAACCAGCAGCTCCATGCAGAAATCATAGATGCCCGCCGGGTCGGTTCCCGAGGTGACGCTATAGGAGGACACCTCGGCGGGGATAGCGGCAGCGAGTCCCGCGGCATCCCCCTGTCCGCCGATGGCCCTCCGCAGCGGATTCCCTTCGCCCTCGCTGAGAACCGTACGCGACCTCGACTCGACCCCATCGGGGCTGAAGCGGGCGACATAGTGGTATTCATCGATCACGTCGAGAATCATCTCATCCCGCAGTATGCCCCGAGGCTGAAAAACGAGCTCGAAGCGCGCCGTCTCCCGCCCGGCAAAGGGCTCCGTCCCCTCAGGCCGGGGCTCGAGCTTGATCTGCAGCTCCGCGTAGCCGGGAGTCCGGCTGAATCCCGGCGACAGGGTCTCCAGCGACAACAACTGGAAGCTCCTGCGAAGCAACGAGGAGGAGGTGGAGATCCCGATGATATTGCCCTGTGCGCTGACAGCGACCTGGTCAGACTCATCCAGCCGGTTCTGAAGAATCGTGGTGGCGGCGCCGTTGCGGATACCGACCTCGAGCTCGTATTCTTCTCCCAGGGCGGAGAAGGCGTAGAGCAATTCCCGCAGGAGCAGGAGATCGCCGGCGAGCTGCCGGGGCTCTCTTCGAAACAGGAGGATAAACTCGAGATTTCCCTGCGCTCCCACCCGCCCTCCGGCCGCCACCTCGGAGGCGACGAGAGGCCACCATGGAATCCGCGATACGAGACCGCTCCAGCGCTCGACATGGGACTCGTAGGCTTTTCTCGAAGCCGCTGGAAAGGCTTCCGTCAACTCGCGAAAAAAAGTGTCCCGGAACCCCGAATCGGCGACCTTCTGCTCGAGGTGACCAAGGTAGGTCGAGGCAAAGCCTGAATCCTGCGCGTTACGCCAGTGCAGGAAGAGAATCGACTCCGCTGGAATACCGGCGGCGAGCGACTCCCCGGCCGCCTCGGCGGGCCACAGCGACTGCAGCAGCGCCATGAGAAAAGCCCCGGCAAGGCAGAGCCCGACCGGCCGCCGCGAAGGAGGCTCCCTCAGTGAGCAGCGGCTGGAATCACGATGTTGACCGCTCAGGAAAAGATCCATTCAAGAATCGCCTTCTGGGCATGGAGGCGGTTCTCGGCCTCCTGCAGCACCACGGATCGATTGCTGTCGATAACCTCGTCGCTGACCACGACGTTCCTGCGCACCGGCAGGCAGTGCATGAAGTAGGCCCTGCGGGTGCAGCTCATCAGCTCGCTGTCGACCACCCAGTCCTTGAGGCCGTCCCTGAGATCCTGCTCGGCTCCCGGGTCCTCGTAGCGCAGCAGCGAACCCCAGGACTTGGCGTAGACCACGTCGGCATCCTTCGCCCCCTCGAGGCGGTCGTGGACGACATTCAGGCTGCCGCCGGACTTGACGGCGAGGTCCCCGGCCATGTTCATGATTCCTTCCTGCAGGTCGAAGGACTCCGGATGGGCGAGGGTGACGTGCATCCCCATCTTCGTCATGGCCAGCAGGGCGGAATTAGCCACAGCCATCGGCAGGGCCCGGGGATGGTTCGCCCAGGTGATGGTGACCTTGCGGCCCTGGAAATCCTGGAAGAGCTCCTTGATGGTCATGAGATCGGCAAGCGCCTGGCAGGGATGGTAGAGAGCCGACTCCATATTGAAAACGGGGATCTTCGCGTGCTCGAGAAAGGTGGTGAAGATCTTATCGAGCAGATCCTCCTGCTGGTCCTCCCCGCGCGCGAACGAACGCAATCCCAGCGCCGAGAAGTAGCGGGAGAAGACGCCGATGGCCTCCTTCACATGCTCAGCGGAGGCGCCGTCCATCCGGTTACCGAACTCGCTTTCGAGCGCGAAGAGCGTTTTTGCATCGAGAGTGCTTACATCACCGCCCAATTCCCTGGTCGCCACCTCGAAGGAACAGCGGGTTCGCAGGGACTCGTTGAGGAACAGGAGAGCGATCTGGCGGCGCTCGAGGACCTCCGAATAGGGGCTCTCCTTGAAGGCGAGGGCACTGTCGACGAACTCCGCGATCTGCTCGCTGGAAAACTCGTTCAAGCTGTAAAAATGACGCATCCCGCATCTCCACCAGTCTGAGGAAGGACCCTGAATGTCCCACTTTAGCCGTGGATGGGCAAGCCCTTATAGCCGCGCGCCGATCTCCCTCAGGTGAAGATATCCTCGAGTGCGTCGAAGAAGATTTCCCACTCCTCAGCGCTCACCGTCAGGGGCGGCAGGAGCCTGAAGGTCTGCGGATCTCCCGAGGTGCCGACCAGTATATTGCGCTCGAGCAGGGCGCCCTGGATCTCCTTCGCGGGTCTCTCACAACGTACACCGAGGAGATAGCCGAGCCCACGGACCTCCTCGACCCCCCGGCCGACACATTCCCCCAGGCGCTCGATCACGCCAGCCGAGAGCTCCGCCACCCGCTCGACGAGTCCCTCCTCCTCGATGATCCGGTAGGTCGCCGCCACGGCGGCAGCGGCCATGGGCCCGCCCCCGAAGGTGGTGGCCTGGTCGCCGGGCTCCACCGTCGCCGAGAGCTTCTCATTGGCGAGCACCGCGCCGACGGGATAGCCTCCGCCGAGGCCCTTGGCCGTGGTGACCAGGTCCGGCTCGATGCCCCAATGCTCACCGACAAACCATTTCCCCGTGCGCCCGTTGCCGGTCTGGACCTCGTCGAATATCAGCACCACCCCATTGCTGTCGCACCACTGCCGAAGCCCCCTGTAATAGCTCGCCTCGGCCATCTTGACGCCAACGACACTCTGCAGGGGCTCTATAATAACTGCCGCGATCTCATCGGGATCCAGAGCCTCGAGAGCAGCGAGATCTCCGAGCCGGAGAAAGTGGGTCCACTGCGCGATGTTCTGGGGAAAGAGAGCGCGGGATTTCTCGAATCCCGTCACGCTGAGCGCCCCGATCGTGCGACCGTGGAAGTCCTCATCCATGGAAACGACATACGCCCGGCCCGTCGCCTTGCGGGCGATCTTCAGGGCCGTCTCGTTCGCCTCGGCCCCGGAATTGCAGAAAAAGGCCTGGTGCATGGAGTAGCACCTCTCCACCACGAGCTTCGCGGCCTCGGCCCTCACCGGGCAGTAGCAGAGGTTGGAATAAAAATCGAAGGTGGCGGCCTGCTCTGAGAGAGCCTCCACCCACTTCGGATGGCAATGCCCGAGCACGCAGACGGCGTGGCCACCGTAGAGATCGAGGTAGCGCCTGCCGGTATCATCTTCGACATAGCTGCCTTCTGAGCGAACGAAGCTCAGGGGAAAGCGAATATTGTTGTAGGTCGGGAGGATGTAGCGATCCTCGGTTTCTTTTGAGTTCATCCAGCTCGATCCTCCTATTGCTCCCGCGCTGCCCGGCTCCCGGCTTTCAGACGAAGCCGCCCGCCGCGCGAAGACCCTCGGTCTCATCCAGGCCGCACATGAGATTCATATTCTGCACTCCCTGGCTTGCCGCGCCCTTGCCGAGGTTGTCGATCACGGTAAACACCACTCCATTGTCGCCCTCGCCTCCGACACCTACCCAGGAACGAGCCGAGCCCTGCACCCAGCGAAGATCGGGAGAGCCCTCGATGACCTCCACGAGGCTCTCTGCCCCATAGGCCTCCGCGTAGATCTTCGCCAGCTCGCCGGCTCCCACCCCCGGGGTAAAGACCGTCGTGAAGATTCCGCGCACGAAGGGACCGGATTGGGGCACGAACTGCAGGCTGAAATCCTCTCCGCTGATTGTCCCCAGGAAGCTCTCGACCTCCAGCAGGTGCTGGTGAGCCAGCGGCTTGTAGGAACGCACATTGCTGAATCGTTCAGGATGATGGGTGGTCTGCTTCGGCTTGTTCCCCGAGCCCGACGACCCGGTGAGCCCGAGCAGGCAGACGTCGCCCTGCAGGCGTCCGGCGGCCGCCAGGGGCGCCAGGGCCAGCAGCATGCCGGTAGCGAAACAGCCGGGGTTCGCCACCAGGCGGGCACCCCGCAGCTTGTCGCGCTGGAGCTCCGTGAAGCCGTACACGAAGCGCGGGAGCCAGTCCGTGGCGGTATGCTCACATCCGTAGTATTTCTCGTACCCGGCGGGATCGTTCGTGCGGAAATCGCCGGCCATATCGACCAGGCGAAGCTCAGGGTTGGCCTCAACCAACTTTGGAACCAGGTCCTGGGATTCGTTGTGGGGAAGAGCCGTGAAGACGACGTCCACTCCGGAGCTGCCGTCCTCGCCTTCGGCCTGGGAGATAAAGTTCCCGGACACCGCCCCCCTGAGGTTCGGCAACACATCGGCGATCCCGCGGCCGGCGCGCGAATGTGCGGTCACCCAGGAAATGGACACGGAGGGATGAGCGCTGAGATAGCGCAGCAGCTCGGCTCCAATGTAGCCCGAGCCGCCAAAAACGCCCACCCTCAGCTGGTCTTGCGCTGGATTTTTCATTTCACCTTCTGCGAGTTCTCACTCGTCCTCCGTCGCGTCTTTGCCCCCGGCGCTCCTGTAGAGCCGTGAGGGAATGGCCGAAATCGTCGAGAAGCCGCGGACATCGGCGCCCTCCCAGAGCTTCGGCATCTCGCCATAGACACCCGCCTCGGCGCCGGCGAGGGTGTTGGGGCTCGATACCGTGACGACGCTGAAGCTCCCTGAATCGAGGCGTACCCCGGCGCTGCCGCTGACGCGCTCCTGGGAAGAATCCATCATCGCCTCGATGTCCCTCATCACGGGCTCGAAGGCCTGCCCCTCGTGCAGCAGCTTGCCGTAGAAGGAGGCCATGTGGTCCTTCCAGAAGCGCTGCCAGTCGCTCAGGGTAATTTTCTCGAGCTCGCGATGGGCATGGATCAGGACGATCGCGGCTCCGGCCTCGAACGCGATCCTTCCCTTGATCCCGAGCACGGTGTCGCCGATGTGTACACCGAGTCCGACCCGGTGGCTTCGACAGAGCTCGCCCAGGCGGATGACCAGGTCAACGCCACCCATGGCTTCTCCATTGAGAGAGACCGGAACACCCCTGTCGAAGCCTATCTCCAGGAGCTCGCTGCCCTCGACCTTCTCGGTATCGACAGCCTGCTCGAAAACCTCGGGCGGGATCTCGCTGGCCGAATCATGCGTAACACCGCCGCCGATGGTCGAGCCCCAGAGGCCCGAATTGATCGAATACTCACGCAGGCTCGGATCGATATCGACTCCCCTCTCCTTGAGGAAGTCGTACTCCTCCTCCCGGCTGAGCTTCTCATCCCTCGTCGGCGTGACGATCTCGATACCCGGCAGGAGCACGTGGAAGGCCGTATCGAAGCGAACCTGGTCGTTACCTGCCCCGGTCGAGCCGTGGGCGACGGCATCGGCGCCTATCTCCTTCGCCTTGCGGGCGATCACCTCGGCCTGGACCACCCGCTCAGCCGCCACCGCCAGCGGGTATACCTGGCCGCGAAGGACATTGCCCTTCACCAGGTAGCTGACCCAGCGCTCGAAGACCTCCTGGCGGGCGTCGATGGTGAAGTGTTCGACGGCCCCGAGAGTCTTCGCGCGCTCCTCGACCTCGGCAAGCTCGGCCGCGTCGAACCCCCCGGTGTCGACCGTTACGGTCACAACGTCGAAGCCCTTCTCTTCACGCAAGTAGGGAATGCAATAGGAGGTGTCCAGCCCCCCGGAGTATGCGAGAACGAATTTCTTTTTCTGGTTCATTTGATGTTCCGTGAATCTTCCGGACTAGCGCCAGGAGCGCGCTGGATCCTCCGGCTCAGGCGCCGGTCCTCCGATTCTGTTTCAGTCCTCTACCCATGCTCAACCCAGGTTCCCCTTCCAGCGCTCAACCTGGCTCGCTACCTGTGACGGGGCCGGCCCCCCCACAACATCCTTGTCGGCAAGCGACCCCTCGATGGAGATCGCCTCGAAGAGATCCGCCTCGAAGCCCGGATGGATTGACTGGTATTCCTCCAGCGCAAGAGAAGGAAGCGAAACCTCCAGCTCCTCCGCCCGCCGCACGCAGCGTCCGCTGAGATCATGGGCCTCCCGAAACGGCACGCCCTTGCGGGTCAGGTAGTCGGCGACGCCCAGGGCCTCGAGGTAGCCTCCCTCGAGGCTGCCGGAGGTCCGGGCCCGGTCGATCTCCATGGTCTCCACCATCGTCGTGAAGACCCCGAGAATGCCGAGCACCGTGTCGTGGGTGTCGAAGACGCCCTCCTTGTCCTCCTGGAGGTCCTTATTGTACGAAAGCGGCAGTCCCTTCAGACAGGTCAGCAGGCCGATGAGATGGCCCACGACCCGGCCCGTCTTGCCGCGGGCAAGCTCGCAGGCATCCGGGTTTTTCTTCTGCGGAAGCATCGAGCTGCCCGAGGTCACGGCGTCATCAAGGCGCGCGAAGCCGAACTCGCTGGTCATCCAGAGGATGATGTCCTCGCTGAAGCGGGAGAGATGAACCATGAGCATGGATGCCGCATAGAGAAAGTCGCAGGCGAAGTCACGATCGCTCACCGCGTCGAGAGAGTTCATCGTCAGGGAACCGAAGCCGAGCTCCTCCCGGAGCTTGTCCCGGTCGACGCTGAACTGGTTGCCGACACAGGCTCCTGAGCCCAGCGGACAGGAATCGGCCTGCTCCGCGGCCCAGAGAAAACGTCGCCGGTCGCGATCGAGCATCTCGACATAGGCCAGCAGATGATGGGCAAAGCTCACCGGCTGGGCACGCTGCAGGTGGGTATAGGCGGGAATCACCACGTCCTGGCAGGTCTCCGCGGCGGCGGCGACAGCCTTCATGAGCCTGCCGACAGCCTCCGCCGCCTCGCCGGCCGCCCGCTTGAGGTAGAGGCGGAAATCGGTGGCCACCTGGTCGTTGCGGCTCCTGCCGGTATGAAGCTTCGCGCCGGCCTCTGCGATGAGCTCGCTCAGGCGGGCCTCGACGTTCATGTGGATATCCTCGAGCTCCTCGCTGAAGCTGAAGCTCCCCGACTCGATCTCCGCGGCCACCTTGTCGAGCCCGGAGCAGATCTCATCGAGCTCAGCGGCCGAGATAAAACCGAGCCTCGACAGGCCTCGAGCCCAGACCTTGCTCGCCTCGATGTCCTCGCGGTAGAGCCGCTTGTCGAAGGAAATCGACGCATTGAGGCTCCGCATGTTTTCCGCCATACCTTTTTTAAATCGACCGCTTCGCATCATCCCTGCTCCAGGTATTCAGACTCGTCGGAGTCGTTGATCACCATCGTCCCGGTCCCCTTCTTCGTGAAGATCTCGAAGAGAAGCGAATTGTCCGCCAGGCCATCGATGATATGAGCCCGCCTCACACCCGCGTGAACCGCGTCGACGGCCGCCTGCAGCTTGGGCATCATGCCGCCGGAGACTCCCCCGGAGGAGAGCAGGCTCCCGGCCCCTGACTACGTCAGGTAGCGGCTGCGGCTCCCGGGAGCCTCAACGTTCTCGAAAACCCCACCGACGTTGGTCAGCAGGAAAAGCTTCTCAGCCGGCATGGCGGCCGAGACCATCGCGGCGATGGTGTCGGCGTTGATGTTGAGCACCTTGCCGGCCCGATCCGCTCCAAGTGGCGCGACCACGGGAACAAAGCGGTTGTCGAGCAGGACGTCGAGCACCTTCGCATCGACCGTCTCTATGTCACCGACGTTCTGGAAGTCCACCTCCCGCTCCTCTCCCGTCTCCTGGTCAACCAGCTTCACGGGAGGCCGCCTGCTGGCCTGGACGAGCTCACCGTCAACTCCCGAGAGGCCGACCGCCGGGGTGCCGTGGCTTCGCAGGGACCCCAGGATGTCGGTCGATGCGGCGCTGAAGACCATGTTGGCCACCTCGATCATACGATCGTCGGTGATCCTGCGGCCGTTGACCTTGACGCTCTCGATCCCCAGCTTCTCCGCCACCCGCGAGAGCTGGGGGCCGCCGCCGTGAATGATCACGACACGGATGTTGAGCTGGTAGAGCAACGCGACATCGTTGCTGAACCTGTCGAGAAAACCCTCTGTCTGCAGCAGCTCGCCGCCGACCTTGATGACGAAGGTCTTGCCGCGATATTGCCTGATATAGGGTAGTGCCTGCTTGAGTACTTCTATGTTTTCCACGGGACTTTCATCCTGCCTTGAAGGGTTAGACCTGCCTGAAACGAAAAAAACCCGACTCCAGTGACTGGTTCCGGAGTGGGCTGGCCTTCAAAGATCTGGTTGTTTCCGCTTCACCGGGGGTCCGGAATCTTCCTCTCGGCCCCTGGCGATCTCTCAGATGCGGAATCTTCGAGCCAGCCGGCAACGGGCGCAGAACGCTCTGGAGCGCCTGCGGGTTGATCTCGGTCTAGAACGAAGAGGCTTCATCTTGCGAACCCCAAATAGGCTTTGGAATCGATTTTCGCCGCGCCTGGCACCATCACCGCACGACAACGCTGAACTGCCGAATATAGCCCTCAGATGCTGCGATCGGCAAAGAAAATCTTGCCCAGCCACTTCAAATCCATCACAATTCCGGCCCTGAGACCCTGTTTCGCGGTTTCTTTGAACGACCGAATATATCCGCCCAGGTCTTTACCCCCTTTTTTACGGAAAGACTCATGAATGTAGAAAACCTGCTCCAGGGTAAAAAAGGCGTCGTCCTGGGTGTCGCCAATAAGCGCAGCATCGCCTGGGCGATCTCCAGGGGCATGAGCGCGGCCGGCGCTCAATTGGCCTTCACTTATCAGAACGAAAAACTGAAGGGCCGGGTCGAGGAGCTCGTCGCCACCCTGCCTGCCGGATGCCCGCTCTATCCCTGCGATGTCACGCTCGACGAACAGGTCGATGCCCTCGGTGAGGGGCTCGCCGCGGATTTCGGATCGATCGACTTCCTCGTTCACTGCCTGGCCTTCGCCAACAGGGAAGATCTCGAACGCGGCTTCAGCGAGACCTCCCGGGAAGGCTATCTCCTGGCCCAGGAGGTGAGCTCCTATTCCCTCACCGCGGTCTCACGCATGGCGGCGCCCCTGATGAAAGACGGCGGCAGCATCCAGACCCTCACCTATCTCGGCAGCGAGCGGGCGGTGAAGAACTACAACGTGATGGGCGTCGCCAAGGCCGCGCTCGAATCGTCGGTTCGCTACCTGGCCGCGGATCTCGGTGAAAAAGGCATCCGCGTCAACGCCATCTCCGCCGGTCCGATCAACACGCTCGCCGCGCGCGGCATCTCAGGCTTTACCGACATTCTCGGACAGGTCGCCGAGCGCGCGCCGCTGAAGCGCAACGTCGAGACCGAGGAGGTGGCCGGCACGGCGGTCTTCCTCGCCAGCGACCTCTCGAGCGGGATCACCGGCGAGGTGATCTACGTCGACTGCGGCTACAATATCGTCGGGCTCTGAGCCTCCGCGGGCCGGTCCGTCAGAAACCGCAGGGCGCGTAGGACTCACAGCCCAGCCCGTCATCGGGGGTGATGTCGACTCCGCACTCGGCCATGGGATCAGGCGGAGGCGCGCCGCCGATGAAGAGGTAATTCAGCAGGTAGACGCCATCGGTGATGTCGACCTGCCCGGAATCATCGACGTCGGCGCCCTTGATGCAGGCCGGGGTGTCACCCTCGAGGAAGAGGTAGTTGAGGATCCCGATGGCATCGCTGAGGTTGGCCAGCTCGTCCTGGTTCACGTCCCCGCGACGAAATTGCGGATCGATCGCAGTCGAGGTCACGAAGCTCCAGCTCGGGCCGAAGACCCGTCCGCACTCGTTGCGCGCGACGATTTTCCAGCAATAGGGAGTCGCTCGATCGAGCCGCTCCTCTAGGACCCAGCTGGTTGCCCTCGTCTCCCCCAGCTTGGTCAGTCCGCCGCAGGAGCCCAGCCATACCTCGTAGATGACGCTCTCGAGATCCGGCGGGACCAGGTGCTGGAACTCGACGGACCTCGTGACATCCTCTCCACGGCAGACGCTGTCGGCGCAGCGGCGGGTTACGTAGCAGCCGCCCTGCTCGATGAGGTCCTCCTCTCCCCGCACCAGGATTCCCTCCACCATCATGGTCTGCGCGTCGAGAACCGGCGAGCCGGAGCTGCCGCGGCCGGGGCCTCCGTAGGCCGCATCGATATTGGCGATGAAGAAACCCTCCTGGTCGTTGTTCCTCACCTCCGCCCCATCGGAGATCTTGAGCGGAAGCCCGAAGGGGTGCCCTATGGCCAGGAGCTCACGCCCCTGCTCGAGGAGACCTTCGCGGCGAACCGTGAGAGGCGACCTGCCCTCAACCTCCCGGTCAAGACGAACAATCGCCCAGTCCGGGCCTTCCTCCTCGAGCCGATTCTGGAGAATGCCCTCGCAGAAATATACCTGGGAAGGATCGAAGTCCAGCACCGGGACATCGGGCTCGGCCATCCTGAAGCCGAAGACGAAGGCGAACCTGCCGCAGTCGGATTCATCCGAGATGCACTGGCCGCTGGTGGCGATGAGATCAGGACCGACCAGGAAGGCTGAGCAGGCCCCGGGGCTCGGCTGGTCGACAAACCTCTCGGACGCGCAGAAGGAGCCTGTCTCACCGAGGGTTCGCGCCGGCAGGCTGAAGGTCCCGTCAGGATTCTCCGTGAGATCGCTTCGCGCCACGACAACGGCGACCGACTCGATCGCCTGGCGCCGCTCCTCGCGGATAACGGCATAGGCCTCCAGCCGGTCATCTTCTCCGTAGACGATCCTCGCGGCCACCTGCCTCGACTGGTTCCAGCTCAGGGTCAGCTGACGGCCGACCTCGACCGACGCGTCCGCGGGAAGCGGCGCCTCGGGACGAGGAGGAGGATCACAGGGGATGGAAAAAACCCACCGCAGGAGGTAGACACCGATGTCCTCGTTCTGGCCATCGACGACGACGTGATAGGGAACACCCGCGATGACGCGGAACTGCACCCGGCTGAACCCGGGAGTACCCGCCTCATCGACATCGTCGTTCTGGGTGATGCGTTCCAGCGAATCCAGCGAAGCGCCCGTATAGACCGCCAGCAGGGTGTTGAAGCCACTCCCGTCGGTGCTGAAGGTCGCCTCTCCATCATTCGCCGGCGTCCAGGTAAACCAGACCGAGCGTCCGGGGATCTGGCCGAAATGGTAGGGCTCCCCTTCCTGCCGTGATGAGCCGATATTGCTGCCCACCAGCAGGCCGGCCGGCCCCTGGATCTCCTCGCTCTCGGAAAATGCGTCGTTGGCGGGGGCGCCGCCCGAGCGCGAAAGATGCCAGGTCAGCAGGATGTTGCCTACATTGCCGTTCCAGCCATCGACGACGATGCGGTATTCGCGTCCCTGGGTGACGGGAAAAATGATCCGGCTCTGAAAATCCTCCCACGAATCATCGTTGGATT
>JAKUSY010000209.1 GCA_022451445.1 Planctomycetota bacterium | reverse complement strand
AGAGGTGAAAATCGCCCCGTGCCGATCGCCACCAGCCCCGCGACCCAGGGCGACATCTCGGTCTACTACAAGACCACCGCCACCCTCGAGGTCGACAAGGATGCCGACATCGTCGCCAGGGTGAGCGGGCTGGTAAAAACGATCATGGTCGAGGAGGGAGACGCGGTGGCGGCCGGCGCCGTCCTGCTGGAAATCGAGAACGACGAATACAAGCACAGGGTCACCCTGTCGAGCGCCAGGGCCCAGAACCTCAAGTCGAAAAGAGACCGGCTGAAGACCCTTACCGATGACCTGGTCTCGGTGCAGGAACGGGAGACCGCCGAGAGCGAGTACAATACCGCAATGGCCGAGCTGGAGCTCGCGCAGCTCAACCTCTCCTACACGACGGTACGCGCGCCCTTCGCCGGCCGGGTCGTCACGAGAATGGTCGACCCGGGACAGAAGGTCGGCTCCGATACAGCCGTCTTCCACCTCTCGGATTTCAGGTCCCTCCTTGCCAAGGTCTTCGTGCCCTCCAAGGAGTTCAGGAATCTGAAAACCGAGCAGGACGTCAACCTCATCCTCGACAGCACGAACGCTATCATGAAGGGCCGGATCAAGCTGGTCAGCCCGATCATCGATCCCTCCACCGGAACGATCAAGATCACCGTCGAGGTGTCAGACTACCCCGCCAACACCCGCCCGGGTGACTTCGCCGAGGTGCAGGTCATCACCGACACCCACTCGGCCGTGGTCCTGGTTCCCCGCTTCGCCGTCATCACCGATCACGATGAGCAGATCGTCTTCATCGCGACCGAGGACAATACCGCGGAGAGACGTCCCGTGGAGATCGGCTATAGCGATGATGACAATTCCGAGATCATCAGCGGTGTAAAGGTGGGAGAGCGAGTCGTCGTAAAGGGCCAGCGGCGGCTTGAGAATGGGACAGTCCTGAAGATCCTGGACAACGCATCCAAGGATCCAAAGGTGTCCCAGGACGCTCCGGAGAGCCAGAAAAAGAAGCCTGGCCTGAAAGGGTTCAAGAGAAAATGAGGGCTATCGTCGCCGGAGCCGTCAGGCGAAGGGTGACCGTGGTCATGGCGGTACTCGCTGTCATCGCCTTCGGTTTCGTGGGTTACTCGCGGCTTTCCGTCGAGCTCTTCCCCGACATTTCCTATCCCTCCATCACGGTCCAGACCGATCTCCCCGACAGCGCCCCCCAGGAGGTCGAGAACCTCATATCCCGCAGGATCGAGGAAGCCGTAGGCGTCCTCAGCGGCCTGAAGAGTGTCCACTCGGTCTCACGGGCCGGCAGCTCCGAGGTCCTGCTCGAGTTCGAGTGGGGTTCGGACATGGACCTCATGTCGATGGAGGTCAGGGAAAAAGTAGACCGCCTGCACCTGCCTCGGGAGGCCGAGAGCCCGATCGTCCTGCGTTTCGATCCGAGCCTCGACCCGATCCTGCGCCTGGCGCTCTCGGGACCAGGCGACCTCGGCTCCCTGCGCTACCTCGCCGAGCGCAGGATCAAGCAGGATCTCGAGACCCTCGAGGGCGTCGCCGCCGCCCAGGTGGCCGGTGGCCTTGAAGATGAGATCCAGATCGAGGTCGACCAGGAAGGACTCGCGGCCAGGGGAATCACCCTCGAGACAGTCCAGGAGATCGTCGGAGTTTCCAACCTCAACCTCCCGGGGGGATCACTTCGAAGCAACGAGCGTCACTACCTCGTGCGCACGATCAACGAATTCGACGACCTCGACGAGATCAGGAACCTGGTTGTCGCCCAGAGGGCGGGAGCTGTGATCCGCCTCTCCGACGTGGCCAAGGTGACCAGGGGATCCAAGGAGCGCGAGATCATCACCAGGGTAGATGGCACGGAATCGATCGAGCTCTCGATCTACAAGGAAGGCGATGCGAATATCGTCGCCACCGCCGATATCGTCAAGGTGGCCATCGAAAAATGGAAGAGGAAGCTCAAGGATGGAAATACGCTCACCATCCTCTTCGACCAATCGATTTTCATATCCCAGGCCGTCGGCGAGGTTCGCAAGGCGGCGCTCATCGGCGGCGCCCTGGCGATCATCATTCTCTTCTTCTTCCTGCGGGACATGCGAAGCACCCTGATCGTCGCCACCTCGATCCCCATCTCGGTGATAGCCACCTTCATGTTCATGTACAGGATGGATGTCTCGCTCAACCTGATGTCGCTGGGAGGCCTGACACTGGGCCTCGGCATGCTGCTGGACTCATCCATCGTCGTGCTCGAATCGATCTTCCGCAAGCGCCAGCAGGGAGCGCCCCTGCGGGAGGCCTCCATCGAGGGGACCGCCGAGATCGCCCCCGCCGTGATAGCCTCAACCCTGACGACGGTCGCCGTCTTCCTGCCGATCGTCTTTGTCGAGGGCGTCGCTGGGCAGATGTTCAAGGACCAGGCCCTCACCGTGACCATCAGCCTCTGCGCCTCGCTTCTCGTAGCGATGACCTTGATTCCCATGCTCAGCGCCCTGGGGAGCCGGCGTGAAAAAACAGCCTCGGCCGCCCGGGGGAAGCCCGCCCCTGGAGACCATACGGAACAGAAATTTACTCTGGGAGTAATCTCCCGAGTCTACGATGGCATCGCAAAAAAAGTGCTGGCGAGACCCATCTCCTGCCTGCTCTGCGCGTTCGGGCTCTTCGCGGTAGCCCTCGTTCTCCTGAGGGGAATCGGCACCGAGCTGATCCCCCAGATGAGCGAAGGAGAATTTTACTTCGAGGTCAACATGCCGGAAGGCACCGCCCTCTCGGCAACCGACGACATCATCCAGCGCATGGAAAAAGAGGCCAAGAATTCCGGGCTGGGAATCGAGCGCTCCTACTCCACCACCGGCAGCCGCCTGGTAAGCGGCGGGATGTCGTTGAATACCATGGGAGAGAACCTCGGACAGCTCAACCTCGTCATGAAAGACCGCAGCGACGATCGGAAAGAAAAGCTCGCCATCGATTCCCTGCGGACGAGCTTCGATGAAATACCCGAGCTTGACGTCAAGTTCAGACGGCCGTCCTACTTCAGCCTCAAGACTCCCATCGAGGTAATCATCTTCGGTGACCAGCTTGAGCTGCTCACGAGGCGTACGCAGGAGATGATCGACGAGCTCAAGAAGCTGCCGGGCTTCGTCGATGTTAAGTCATCGCTCGAGGCCGGGAGCCCCGAGCTGCGCGTCATCTTCGACCGTGACCGGATCGCCTCGTTCGGACTCGATATCCGAACGCTCACCTACACCCTGCGAAACCGTGTGCTGGGCACCGTCCCGACGCGTTTTCGGGAGCGTGAGCGCCAGATCGACATCCGGATCCGGAACCCCGAAGAGAGCCGGTCAAAAGTGGCCGATATCCGCAACCTGATCATCCCCGGCCCCGGCGGCGCCAAGCTCCGCCTGCAGACCGTGGCGGACATCAGGGAATCACGAGGGCCCGCCGAGATCCACCGCCTGCAGCAGCAGAGAGCCGCGGTCGTTACCGCGAACCTGAAAGGCCGCAGCCTCGGCGGCGCGATCGGCGAGGTCAAGGAACTCATCAACAACCGCTCCGGTGAGGACCTGCTCGATATCGAGCTTGGCGGGCAGAACCGGGAGATGGAGGTCTCCTTCAACAGCATGATGTTCGCCCTCGGCCTCGCGATCTTCCTCGTCTACCTCGTCATGGCATCGACCTTCGAATCCTTCCTCCATCCGTTCGTTATCCTCTTCACCATCCCCCTCTCCCTGATCGGCGTTGTGGCAGGCCTGATTCTCACGGGGACCACCATCACCGTCATCGTGCTCATCGGCTCGGTGATGCTCGCTGGAATCGTCGTCAACAACTCCATCGTTCTCATCGATGCGATCAACCGTCTCAGGAGAAGCGGGAGCGGCAAGCTCGAGGCCGTGCTCGCGGCCGGGCACCTGCGCCTGCGGCCCATCCTCATGACCACCCTCACCACCATCCTCGGCCTGGTGCCCATGGCGCTGAGCTGGGGCGAGGGCGCCGAGCTGCGCACGCCGCTGGCGATCACCGTCATCTCCGGCCTCCTCTTCAGCACCTTCATCACGCTGGTGGTCATCCCGTCGGCCTATATGCTCGTGCCATCCCGGATCGAACCGGACACCGCCGCGCCACGCCAGGAGGAAACGGCATGACCCTCCCCGAGCTCGCCATCCGCAGACACGTCACCATGCTGATGATCCTCGTGAGCATCGTGGTCCTCGGCGGCATCTCGCTCACACGCCTGCCGCTGGCCTTCATGCCGGACTTTGAGGAACCCGAGGTCATGGTGCGGGTCCGCTATCCGGGCTCGGCTCCCGAACAGGTTGAGTACATGATCACGCGCCCGATCGAGGACGCGATGGGCTCCCTCAAGGGCCTCCAGACGATCTGGTCACGCTCGGAGGACTGGGGCGCGATCATTCGCCTCGAGTTCGAATGGGGCTCCAACACCCATCTCGCCAAGGTCGAGATCTGGGAGAAACTCGACCGCATCCGCGGGGACCTGCCCGAGGACATCCAGGAAATATCCGTCATGAACGACTGGGATGACAAGGATGCCGAAGATCCCATCCTCGAGGGGCGCCTCAGCTTCAAGGACACCCCGAAAAACGCCTACGATATTGTCGAACGCCGGGTCGTGCGCCCGCTGCAGAGGGTTCCCGGCGTCGCCCAGGTGAAGCTCGAGGGCATCTCGCCGCGCGAGGTGCGGGTCAACCTCCACCTCGCGGCCCTCGACGCGCACAATATCAGCATCCGCGATGTTCGCAGTCTCATCGATGCGAACAACTTCGACCAGTCGCTTGGAAAGCTGACCGAGTCCGAGCAGGTCTACCAGCTGCGCATGATCGGCGCCTATGACGATGTGGAAGACATCAGGGAGCTCGCGCTCAGAGAAGACGGCCTGCGCCTGCGCGACATCGCCGAGGTCACCTACCAGGAACGCGAACACCGTGAGGCGCGGCATCTCAATAGAAAAAACGCCATCGGCATCTCCATCAGCGCCGAGCCCAAGGCGAACGTCCCCGAGGTCTGCGAGGCGGTCCGGAAACGAATCCTGGAGCTGACCCGGGCCCCCGAGCTCCAGGACCTTCTCGAAAAAGACGGCTTCATGATCTGGATGGACCGCGGATCCGAGATCAGGAGAACCCTCAAGGACCTCCTGATGAGCGGCGTCTACGGCGCCCTGCTCGCCAGCATCGTCCTCTATATATTCCTCCGCAGGTTCTCGACAACCCTGATCTCGGTGCTCTGCATCCCCTTCTCCCTCATCGTCACCTGCGCCTTCATGTGGATCCAGGATACGACGCTCAATACCCTGAGCCTGCTGGGCCTGATCGTCGGCATCGGCATGCTCGTCGACAACGCCGTGGTCGTCATCGAGAGCATCTTCCGCTACCAGGAGATGGGCTACGACAGCAAGGAGTCCTCGCGAATTGGCGCCAGCGACGTCTCGATGGCGGTGATCGCCGCTACGCTGACCTCGGTCATCACCTTCCTGCCCCTGATCTTCAACAAGTCCAGCGAGCTCAACATCTTCCTCTCCGAGATCGGCATCACGATCTGCATCACGCTGCTGGCATCGCTCTTTATCTCGCAGACCCTCATTCCACTGGCGACCTCCTGGTTGATCACGGCACGGGCACGCAAGAAACAGGCGTGGCTCATCTGGCTGGAGAAACGCTATGTCCGGCTGCTGAAGTTCAACCTCCGCAACAGGTGGCTGACCCCGCTGATCCTCCTGGCCATGGGTGTCTCGACCTACTACCCCTGGTCGACCGTCGACATGGACTTCGGGCACTCCCGCATCGCCTCCTACGCCGAGGTCCGCTACGACTACTCTGAGAGCGCCAGCATGGAGGCTCGGGAGAAGCTCATCACCGAGGTTGAAGAGCTGCTCTGGCCCCACCGCGAAGAGCTCCTTTGCAAGAACCTCTACAGCTATTGGAGTAACCACCACACGATGACCCGTGTCTACCTCAAGGACGGGATGG
>JAKUSY010000208.1 GCA_022451445.1 Planctomycetota bacterium | reverse complement strand
AATCGACGATGTTGACCATGTGATGTTTTTCTATTTCCTTGAGCACATCGAGTCCCCGGCGCCCGCGCTCGCGCAGAGACCGCTCGGCCGAATCGGCTACCCGTTGCAGCTCATCGAGAACGAACCTCGGCACCTCCAGCCTCTGGTCGAAGACCCCGGCGGACAGCAGCCCCTGGATCCGTCCATCGATGAAGGTACTGGTGTCGAGGATGAGAGGAAGATGCCCCTTGATCTCCTTGCGAAACTCAACGTAGGGAATGATGAACTTGAGCTCATCCTTGGTTGTGACGACGAGCGTCACCCCGAGATAGCAGAAGATGCAGGTTGTCATCAGGTTCAGAAAAGCGACCAGCGCTTCGAGCTGTTCGCCCTCCACCCCGGGGGCCACCACCGCCTTGGTGATCACCGTAACCAGGGGCTGAAAGATGAGCGCCAGCACCAGGCCCATCATCAAGCCCACCATGACCCCGGCAATGGTGCGCACCGGCCCCCTCACGAACACCATCTCGAAGATAATCAGGATGATCGCGACGATGCCGGCGACGAAGATTCCATCGATGGAGGCGATCTCGAAGCCGGGGACCAGCCCGGAGAAGGCTCTCGCTCCCTGGATGCCGAGACCGACGGCCGCGAGAAAGAAGACCGCCCGGGCAACGTAGAGGGTCAGGCGGTCAGAGACGCTCGCCGGCAATGCCTGGTGAGGATTCCTCACCGCGGGCGCGGGAGCTTCAGGGCGCTCCACCACTTCCGCAGGGGCCTCGTCCATGCCGCCTCCGACTCCAGGCTCTTCTGGTCGATCGGTCATCTTGTCTCAAATTCTCTCGTAAGGATGGAACAGCCGCCTGTACTCGTCCTGGCAGAAACGGTCCGTCATCCCCGCTATGTAGTCGGTGATCACCTGGTAGAGGTCATCATCATCGACATGCCTGGCGTAATCCGGCGGAAGCTGCCTCGGATCCCTGGCGTATTCGGTGAAGATATCCCGGATGAAGCGTTTCGCCTTCTCCTGCATCTTCATGGTGCGATAGTGCCGGTAGACCCTGCTGTAGAGGAACTCCTTCAGCTGCTTCCTCTTGGTGACCATCTCCCCGGAGAAACCCGCCAGGAGCCCCGGATGCTGCCGTACGTCTTCCACCGATGAGATGCTGTTGTCCTTCAACCCGCAGATGGTCGTCTCGACCAGGTCCTGGATCTGCAGATCGATCAGGCGGGATACGGCCCTCGCGGCGAGCGTCTTGGCATCGAGGCCGGTTCCGAGCTGGCCGAGAACCTCCTCCTCCGCCTCGGCCCAGAGGCTGATTCCGCGCAGGTCTTCAAATGTGATGAACTTCGCCCGCAGACCATCATCGATGTCGTGGCTGGAGTACGCCAACGAATCGGCCAGGTCGGAGAGCTGGGCCTCGAGCAGCGGCTGCAGGCCGGAGGCGAACTCATCCGGGTGGGTCCCGGCGAAATGATCGCCGTGCTTGATGATGGACTCTCGGATCTCCCAGGACAGGTTCAAGCCATCAAATTCGCTGTGGCGCTTTTCCAATACGTCCACAACCCGGAGCGTGTGCGCGTTGTGGTTGAAGCCCCCATGAGCCTTCATCAACTCGTCGAGAGCATCCTCACCGGAATGCCCGAAAGGCGGGTGCCCGAGATCGGGCGAAAGTGAAATCGCATCGCAGAGGTCTTCGTTCAGCACGAGGGCACGGGCTATGGAGCGCGAGACCTGGGCAACCTCGAGGGTGTGGGTCAGGCGGGTACGGTAATGATCCCCCTCGTGATTCACAAAGACCTGGGTCTTGTATTCCAGCCGACGAAAAGCGGTCGAGTGGATAATGCGATCGCGGTCACGCTGGAAGGCGCTCCTGTAGGGCGAGTCCGGCTCGGGGTATTGCCGGCCGCGGCTCTGGCTGCTGCGCATCGCATAGGATGCCAGGGTCGCGTCTTCGCGCTCATGAATAGCATCTATATCGATGAGGAAATAATCTTCGGCCATCTACTCCCGCTCTCCACACAAGTTTCGCAAATGAAAAAGCGCCGGCCATTATGCGCTCCCCTGCCCCGATCTCCACCGGAGAAACCGGAGGATCCACTCCGGCTCCGCCCGCGCTCCCCCTCGCTCACCGGGAGCGGTCGCGAGCGGAGCACGGGAGAGCGGCACAGCTCGCTCACTGCCCACAATATTCAGATGCTCCGTAGATGTTGTAGAGTAAGCTGTCATTCTATCGATACTCTTTGAGTGAACGGGCCGACCCCGGCACCCGGCAGTTTAGCCCATAGCCGGCCCAAAAAAAATCGCCCTTGACTGGAGGAGGCCAGGAATTGGCAGACGGCAACGAGCCGACCGTTGAGGCCGGCGCTGAAAAAGACTGGTCCTGGCGCGTCGGAAACCCCGCGCGGAATACGGACCTCGGGCTCCTCTACGAACCGGGCAACTTCGGGGACATCCTGAAGGGAACCTGGGCCCGGATCATCTCATCGGGGCTCCAGCTCGAGGAGGGCCACGAGAGCATAGTCTACCTTGACCCCTGGTGCGGAGCCCCCGATTACCCCCTGCTCGAAAACACCGCCAGGCGGCTCGAGTGGATCGGCCGCTGCCCCTTCATCGATTCTCAGCGCGGCTGGCTCGAGCAAGGCAAGGTCGCCAGCACCGGGACTCTCGTACGTGAGACCTTCATCGAACGAGGCCTGGCTGTTGAGCTGCGGGTATTCGACTCTGATCCGCAAAGGCTCGCCCGCTGGAGTGAGGTGCCCGGAGCCGAGGCGCTCCGGCTCTCATCGGGAGAAGAGGCGCTGCGCGGAGCGGATGCGGATCTCGTCCTGGTCGACCCCTACGATTTCCTGGCCACGTGGAAGGAGACCCTCCCGGCCCTGCTCTCACTGGCACAGGCATCGACCGTGCTGGTCTACATCTACAACCGCGCACCCCGCGGAGGGGAGCCTGTGCGCAATTACGACAGGTTCCGCAGAGAGCTCGACGAGACGGGAAGCGGCTACGTCATCGGACGCGTGGCCAGCGACATCGTGCTGCCGCGCGCCTTTCACGAGATGCTCCTGCTGGCTCCGGAGGGCGTGACGGCCCCGCTCGAGGAGGAGCTTGGCAGGGCGACCCGGCAGCTGGCCTGCAAGATGAGCACCACCGGCTGCTTCGAGAGCGGAGGCAGCTGAAGCACTCCGGTTAACCGGGAATGCAGGTGCTGCGCAGGCAGGCGCTGACATCGTCAAGACCCCTGGCGTTGATCATCTCACCGAGAGCCTGGAGCTGCGGAAAGAAGCGCTCGAGGGCCCCATTGTAGTCCTCTCCGCTCGAACAGATCGTGGCGCTGATCATGGTGACCATGAAGTCCACGGCATCTGTATGCGAATGACAATCATCCGAGGCAAGCTGGTAAGTCCCCCAACGTCCCTGCGGATTGCTTTTCACGGTATTTCTCCTCTTTTCAGTACCCAATGAAGAATACAGCAGAAAAACAACCCCGTCGACCAGGGCTGGTAAACCGCCAGCGGCGACAATTCCCGGTCGATGGAGGTTCCCTAAAACAGCTCCCCGGGCGGGTCAGCGGAAGAAAAAAAGGTCCTCGCTCTCCTGGCCGGTGTGCCTGTTCGGGGCTTCTTGGTATCCTTTGCGCAGGTACGCTCGAGAACCGGAATTGTCCAGATGAGAGACGACCAAGATATAGACAAAATCGCCGCGGATATGCGGGAATGTTTCCGGACCGCCGGGCAGGAGCACGTCTTCACGTTTTGGGACCATCTCGAAAATCCGGCGCGGCGCCGGCTCCTCGAGCAGCTACGGGAAATCGACCTCGATGTCCTCGCTGAGCCGGCGAATCCCGAGCTCGCACAGGCCGCCGAAGACAAGGGTGAGCTCCTCCCCGCCCCCGCCCTGAGGCTGGGAAAGGAACCCGAAGAGGGCAGCCGGCGGGAGGGAAGAAACCGGGGCGAAGAGCTCCTCGGAGCCGGGAAGATCGCCCTGCTGCTTGTGGCCGGAGGAAAGGGCAGCCGCCTGGGGCAGGATGGACCCAAGGGCTGCTTTCCCCTCGCGCCCCTGTCCGCGAAGTCCCTCTTTGAGATCCACGCCGCGAAGATCCGCCGCCTGGGCCTGGTCCACGAGGTATCCCTCCCCTGGTACATCATGACCAGCGCCTCTACCGATGCCCGGACCCGTGAATACTTCGAGCAGAAGGACTTCCTGGGCCTCCCGCCCGCGGACATCATCTTCATGAAGCAGGGCTCCCTGCCTGTCCTCGACGAGCGGGGCAAGCTCATCCTCGAGGCTCCCGACCGGATCTCCCTGAGCCCGAATGGACACGGAGGCTGCTACGAGGCCCTGCGCGACTCGGGCGCGCTCGAGGATGCCCGCTCGCGGGGAATCGAGCATATCTTCTACTTCCAGGTGGACAATCCCCTCGTCTCAATAGCCGATCCCCTCTTCTGCGGACTGCACGATCTCACCGGAAGCGACATGAGCCTGAAGGTGCTGAAGAAAACCGGCCCCGGGGAGAAGATCGGCGTGGTGGCCATGCGGGATGACGCCGTGAGAGTGGTCGAGTACACCGACATGTCCCGGGAGCAGGCCAACCTCAGGGATTCAGCCGGCGACCTGGTCTTCGCATTAGGCAGCATCGGCATTCACCTGCTGCGCAGGGAATTCATCGAGAAGCTCCTCTCGGCCTCAACCCCGCTTCCCCTCCACCCGGTCAGCAAACACCTCGATGCCATCGATGGAGACGGCGAACCCGTGACGATAGAAGGAACCCAGCTCGAGTCCTTCGTCTTCGACGCGCTCTCCCTGGCGCGACGCTCCTTCAATCTCGAGGTGAGGCGGGAACGGGAGTTCGCCCCGGCAAAGACGCTGGGGGGAGTGGACTCGGTCGACAGCGCCCGGAAACTGCTGGTAGAGGAGCATCGGCGCTGGCTCGCGAGAGCGGGCATCACCGCACACGGAACGGTAGAGATCGACCCCCTCGCCGGTGGCTCCGCCGAAGAGCTGGCCGGCGAGCTGGAACCCTGGAGCGGGCGGGAATTTAAAGGACCCGTCCTCGTTTCCCGGGGCGAGGACGAGAAGCTCTCACTGGAAGAACCGGCCGGACAGGAGCCTCTCAGCTGACCGAGGAGATCAGCAGGTTGCGCGGAGTCACCGAGGGTGGGCAGAAGACACCAACCCACGCGGCGCGGCCCCTCTGCTGGATAAAGAGCGCTCGCTCGAGTGTTATCCACAACTCCAGCGGGCGTCGGAAGATCGACCTGAAGAGCCCGAGCCCCCGCACCTGTCGAGCCCGTTCCCTGCCCCTCTTCTCGGCGAAACGTTCGCTCCAGCGCCCCGGGAGCTCGGGCGAACACTCCCTGCCGACCCGGCGGCAGAATTCCCCGAAAGGAAGATCGAAGTAGCACCGCGGCAGCGCTCCCTGGGTCCTGTAGCGGTCGGCCGGCATCCCCTTTCGCACCAGCAGGTCCAGGCCGAGACGCCAGGCCACCTCACGGCGCCTCGAATCGCGCTCACGCGGACTCGCCACCCACTCGTCCTGGCAGGCCAGCCGCAGGCTGTGGCGATCGAGCGCCAGCGGGGAGCTCGCGCCCCGCCTCGACAGGGGCCGGTAGAGCTCACCCTCGTGAAGCTTGTTGTAGCAACACGATGAAACGGCCAGCGAGCGGACCTTCCTCGACACGCACCTTTCGATCAGCTCATCGGTGAGGCTCCCGCAGGCATGCAGACCGACCACGGCCGCGTCCTCTCCGAGCAGAAGCCCGGAGATTCCCTTTGACTAGTTGCCAACAGCGGCTCCCTGGGACAAGATGTCAACCCCACGCCCCGGCCTTCACCCAAACGGGAGCGGCCGGCGGCGGGAAGGAAGCCATTCTCTTGTCTTACGGAACCAGGAAACTGTGAGGATTGCCGGAAAATGCTGAAACCTGCGAGAGTCATCGGCTGTGTGTTGGCGCTGCTCCCGGCGACTGCCGGAGTCTGCCGCGGACAGGACCAGGGTGCCGGTGAGAAAACAAGAATCG
>JAKUSY010000207.1 GCA_022451445.1 Planctomycetota bacterium | reverse complement strand
CGCCTGCGACAATCTATACAACGAGCTGAACAGGTACCGCGCGACGACCGGCAGGCCGGTCGTCGCCTACATCGACACCATGGGCGCCTCGGGCGGCCTCTACGCGGCGATGGGCGCCGATACCGTCATCAGCCATCCCACCGCCATCGTCGGGAGCATCGGCGTCATCATGCAGAGCCTGGACCTGAGCCGGGCGATCGCCGCCTTCGGGGTCGAGATCAACCCCATCAAGAGCGGCAAGATGAAGGACATCAACACCCCCTGGCGATCGATGACGAAGGCTGAGCGCCTGGTGCTCCAGAAGCTGGTTGACGACATGTACCAGCGCTTCGTCACCGTCGTCGACTCCGGGCGTAAAAAGCTCGACCGGGCGAAGGTCCTGGAGCTTGCCGATGGCCGCGTCTTCTCAGGCATCGAGGCCGCCAGGGTCGGCCTCGTCGATCGCACCGGCTACATCGAGGACGCCGTCGACGAGCTGGGCTCCCGCATCGGCGATTCTCCCGGCAAGCTGACCCTCATCCGCTATACGCGAGCGGCCACCAGCGGGGCCAATATCTACACCCGGGGCAACACCCCCCCGGCGGGGGAAAACAGCATCACCCTGCGATTCGACGGCCTGCACAGCACGCCGGGACTCTACTATCTATGGAGGCCCGGGCTCTAAAGATCGCGGCTCAATCCGGGGCGGGCTTCTCATCGACGACAGGGACTCCCCTGCCGGGCCCCTGTCCGCCGCCGAGGGGGACCCGCCAGATCCTCGGCACCGACTCCGAGACCGCCTTGCGCAACTCCTGGGCGACCCGGTCGGCGATACTCGCCACCGATTCCGGCGGGCAGCAGAGGTAGCTGATCGAGGAGCTGACGACGGACCCCTCGGGCACACCCTCTCCGTCCTCCCGCCAGAGACAGCGGGCGGCCTCGCGGGAGATGTGCAGGATCACGTAGCGGGAGCGGACGCCCGCCGAGTGAGGAATGTTCATCCCCAGCCTGGCGCCCCACGCCATCGCCTCCGGGGTCTCATCGCGGTACACCCGGATATAGCGACGCGCCAGTTCCAGGGCCAGGATCTCTACTCTCTTGCGATCGTCGGGAGAAAAGGAAAGCACCACGTCGTAGCTCTCGTGCGGAGCGTCCGCACCGCTGGATTCCTTCTCATTGCCGGCCATCTCGACCTCCGGGGAGAAGATTCCGTCCTCCCTCGCCACCGAGCATGGCAGAGGCGGACGCTTTTCTCATCACATTTCTCTTCAGTCGGCGCCGTCCTCGACCCGGGAGCGGGCCGCCTCGTATTCGGCGGGCGTATTGAGCCCGGAAAAAACATCCCCGGCCGCCTCCTCCACCTCGACCACGCTCACGCCCTCGATCCCCGCGAGACTCTGGAGTCTCGCCTCTCCCCCATCGAGGAGGGAGCTGACCCGGATCAGCAGGTCGGAGGAATAAACCGCGAAGGCTCCCTGGGTGATCCCGCGGCAGCGGGGAACCGCTCCCAGGCAGCCCGCGGCGGCGGAGGCCTCGAGCAATTCGGCGACCAGGCCTTCATCCGGATCGACGAGATCGACGGCTATAAAAAAGGCCCGGCGGGACTCGATGGCCCCGAGCGCCGCCTCCACCCCGGCCAGCGGTCCGGAGAAATCCGCCCGCCGGTCCGCGACCGTCTCCACCGCGAGACCACCGTCGCGCAGGCGCCCGAGAGCCGCGGCGAGACCAGCCGAAGGCGGCTCGCTGCCGGTCGACACCAGGACCCTGTCAAAAGAAGCGCCGAGGCGCCTCGCCAGGCGCTCGATGAGCGTCTCCCTGCCGAGCTCCAGGAGAGCCTTCTCGCGGCCCATGCGGCTGCTGCGGCCGCCGGCCAGGATGACCGCGTCGAGGGCCCCGCCGCTCATCGCCCCGCTCCGCCCATCCAGAACGCCGGGCGCGTCTCACCCTCGCGAACGGGCCCGCCCCCGGACGGCAGGACCACGATGGCGTTGGCCCGCGCCAGCGAGGCGAGAAAGCTCGAGTCCTGCTCACCCGGACGGACCACCTCGTAGCCGCCGCCGGGGGCCGCCTCGACGCGCGTCCTGAGCAGGAAGACGCGGCCGGGCTTGTAGTTCTGCTCGAAGGGAAAGCGCGCCTCGAAGATCTCCGGCAGGATGCGCGAGCAGCCCCGCAGCTTGCGCAGCCCGGGCCGCACGAAGACCTCGAAGGAGACGATGGCGGCGGCGGGATTGCCCGGCAGCCCGAAGAAGGGCCGGCCGTCGAAGAGCCCGAAGACCTGCGGCTTGCCGGGCTTCATCGCCACCTTGAAGACGTGGGCAGGATCGGCCTCCTCGCTGATGACCTCCTTGATGAAGTCGAAATCACCGGCGCTGGCGCCCCCGGTCGAGACGAAGGCGTCGGCGCCGCCCTCGATCGCCTTGCGGATCGCCGCGCTGATCGCCGGCTTGTTGTCGGGAATGATCCCCAGGTCGAGCGGTTCGCAGCCGCTCTCGAGCACCGCGGCACGCAGCGAACAGGCGTTGGAGTTGCGAATCTTACCGGGCCCCGGCTCATCGCCGATGTCGACCAGCTCATCGCCCGGGGAGAGAATCGCCACGCGCGGCCGGCGGCTGACCTCGAGCTCGGCGTAGCCCAGCGTCGCGGCGATACCCAGCTGCGAGGGCCCCAGCACCGCACCCGGCCCCAGCGGCACGTCGCCCGGCTTCATGTCGCCGCCGGCGAGCCGGACGTTCCGCCCGGCCTCGATCGGCGCGCTGAAGGTAACCTCGATGTCGGTGAAGGTGGTGAGCTCGTGCGGCACCACCGCCTCGGCACCCGGGGGCAGCGGCGTGCCGGTCATGATGCGAGCGGCGCTGCCGGCCCCGAGAGGCTCGGTCGCCGCGTCGCCCGCCCGCAGCCGGAAGGCCACCGGCAGGGTGACGGGGTTTTCTTCGCCGGCCGGGGCGAGATCGGCTGCGTGGACCGCGTAGCCATCCATCGCCGAGTTGTCAAACGGCGGAATGAGGTCACGCGCCTCGACCGCCTGGCGCAGCACCCGCGCGAAGGCCTCCGGCGTGGCGCACGTCTCGGTGTCGATCACGCCGATGAGCGAGAGCATGGTCTCGCGGGCATCCTCGAGCGAGACGAGTTCGTGTCCCAGCTCACGCATCGGCGGCCTCCCCTGCTCCCCCGTCGTCCTTGAGCACCCATTCGAGGTAGGCGGGAAGCCCATCGGCCACATCCAGCCGGATGATCTCCGGGATGTCGTAGGGATGCGCCGCGGCGAGAGCGTCACGCAGCGCGGGAAAGCCGGTGCTCGTGGTCTTGATGATCAGCAGGCTCTCCTCCTCGTTCTCCAGCTTGCCCTCCCAGCGGTAGATGCTCTGCACCGAGGGCAGCACGTTGACGCAGGCCGCCAGGCCGCCCTCCACCACCAGTCCGGCCAGGCGCACCGCCTCCGAAGGAGGGCAGGTGCAGAGCGCCACCGAGACCCCGGTGGCGCGCGAGCTGTTGTCCTGTTCTGTCATTTCCGCTCTTTCCAGGAGTGTTCGGGGATTCCGATCGGACCGCCATCTTGAGCGCACAGGGGGGTCCGTTGCAAGGTAAAGCGGACCGTGATCCCTCATCGCATCCCGGCCCCGTCAATCCGGGCGGCCAAAGGAACCCGGGGAGCGAATAATTACCCTTGACCCTGAAATTCAGGCGGTTATCAAGTGCTTGCAACGTAGCCGTTATTTGCCTGGAGGAGCCGTTTTTCCATGCGGGAAAAGAGCGAATCCGGCAGACGGGAATTCTGAAGAGGCCTCCCGGTCTCCGAGAGCATCAGAAGTTCAGAAACTCTTCAAGGAAGCGAATCGAATGGATCCCCAGAACATCATCCTGGCCGCAGGCGTGGTCGCCCTCTTATCCCTCGCCTTCGCCATCAACAGGCGCAGGTTCATTTACAGCCATGACCAGGGCACCGATGAGATGAAGAAGCTCGCCGGGGCGATCCAGGACGGGGCCATGGCCTTCCTCAAGAAGGAATACTCCTGGCTCTGCGTATTCGTCGCTATCGTGGCGGTGGCGCTCTACTTCGGCCTCGGAGAAGAGGGCCACGGCCTCAGCACCGCCGTTTGCTTCGTCTACGGGGCGATCTCCAGCGCGATGGCCGGCTTCATCGGCATGCGGGTCGCCACACGCAGCGCCGTGAGAACCACCGAGGCCGCCAAGACCAGCCTCGGCAAGGCGCTCACCGTCGCCTTCTCCAGCGGCGCGGTCATGGGCTTCACCGTTGTCGGCCTCGGGTTGCTGGGTGTCTCCATCCTGACCTGGTACTTCCAGCCCCCTGCCGGCTCCGGCTCATCATCCACGGATTGGATCAAGCCCATCTTCGGCTTCTCCTTCGGCGCCTCGAGCATCGCGCTCTTCGCCCGCGTCGGTGGCGGTATCTTCACCAAGGCCGCCGATGTCGGCGCCGACCTCGTGGGCAAGGTCGAATCGAACATGCCTGAGGACGACCCGCGCAACCCGGCCACCATCGCCGACAACGTCGGTGACAACGTCGGCGACGTCGCCGGCATGGGAGCCGACCTCTTCGAGTCCTACGTCGGCGCGATCATCGCCTCCATGGCCCTGGCGCTGGCCACGGTAGGGGGCAATATAACAGTCGCCTTCTACCCGGTGGCGCTGGCCACGATCGGTATCATCGCCAGCATGATCGGTACCTTCGTGGTACGCACCAACGATGAATCGAAGATCTCCAGCGCCCTCACCCGCGGCCTGCTGGTCGCCTCGGCGATCTTCGTCTGCGGCACCGTCGCGCTGGCGCTGATTCCAAGCATAGCTACGGAGCTTGAAAAAGCCGCCAGCGCCGAGGGACTCTGGGGGATCACCGGCGCCTGGGCGGTCACCGGCGCCGTCTGGGTCGGACTGCTCCTCGGCCTTCTCATCGGTCACATCACGGAATACTACACCTCGGAAGAGAAAAAACCGGCGCGACAGATCGCCGAGCAGTCGGAGACCGGCACGGCAACCAACATCATCCACGGCCTGGCGGTCGGCATGGAGTCCTGCGCCGCGCCGATGGTCCTGATCGCCTTCGGCACACTTGCCGCCTACCACCTCGCCGGCATCTACGGCGTCGCCATCGCCGCCGTCGGCATGCTCTCAACGCTAGGTATCTCCCTGGGCGTCGACGCCTACGGCCCGGTAGCCGACAACGCCGGCGGTCTCGCCGAGATGAGCGACTGCGAACCCGAGGTCAGGCAGCGCACCGACAAGCTTGACGCGGTCGGCAATACCACCGCGGCGATCGGCAAGGGCTTCGCCATCGGCTCGGCGGCCCTCACGGCCCTGGCGCTCTTCTTCACCTACAGGGAGGAGATCAAGGCGGCCAAAGGGGTCGAAGATTTCCCGATCGATCTGCTCGACCCGAACGTCATCGTCGGGCTCTTCCTCGGCGGCACCTGCGCCTTCCTCTTCTCCTCCATGACCATGAAGGCGGTCGGGCGCGCGGCGCAGAAGATGATCACCGAGGTGCGGCGCCAGCTGCCCGGCATCCTCTCCGGCGAGAACGAACCCGACCCCGGCACCTGCGTTGCGATCTCGACCGAGGCCGCCCTCCGGGAAATGATTCTTCCCGGCGTGCTCGCCGTCGCCGTGCCGGTGGCGGTCGGCTATTTCCTCGGCCCCGCGGCGCTGGGCGGATTGCTCGCCGGGGCGCTGGTCACCGGCGTCCTCTTCGCCATCTTCATGGCCAACTCCGGCGGCGCCTGGGACAACGCCAAGAAATACATCGAGAGCGGCGTCCACGGCGGCAAGGGGTCCCCGGCTCACAAGGCCTCGGTGGTCGGCGACACCGTCGGCGACCCGTTCAAGGACACCTCGGGCCCGTCGCTCAACATCCTCGTCAAGCTCATGTGCATCGTCGCGCTCGTCTTCGTACCGCTCTTCGTCTGAGCTTCGAGCGCGCGGGCTCAGTCGTAGAACGCATCCTTGCAGTAAAGCGCGGCGGGCCTCTGCCGGCAGCAGAGCGCGGCGCGGAAACCCTCCTCGGCCGCCACCTCGCGGCTAAC
>JAKUSY010000206.1 GCA_022451445.1 Planctomycetota bacterium | reverse complement strand
TCCTGTGGGGATAGACTAGCGGGACAGACAGCTCCTTTCGCTTGCCGCTATCGAGGTCGGCGTCGTCAAGATCTTGGTTGATGCTCAAGGTGTCAGTGCCCTCTACGGGATTCTGGAGCTTGACTGTCCAGCGTGAGAGGCCGTCACCCTGGGGTTCCGGCTCAGGGGTCTCGGCGATCCCCTCGCCCTTTATCCTCAATTTCGAATCGAGGTCGCTCGGGGCGCTGAATTCGAGGGTGTCCCTCTCCTTGTAGAGGATCACGTAATCAAGGTAGTGGGTGAGCTTGATTCTTCCTGACTCCAGGACAGAGACGAGGTGCTGGGATATGACGTTGATCTCTTCCTGTTTTTCACGCAACTCCAGCTCAACCTCCGCCCGCCCGGCGAGGGAATTCTTCGTGTATCGATAGGCCAGGGGCTCACCCGCCTCGGCGCTTACCTGGCTCATGATTCCGGCGCTGACGAGTTCCTGCTGTTCGACCGAGGATAGCCCGGTGGTGGTGACGGTCTTGAGGTCTATTGAGCGCGGAGCCGCGACGCCAAAGAGACCCTGGTCCTGCTGCGTTCCGGATACCAGCGGGGGAGTGAGGGTTACGGTCTGTTTTCCGATCGATCCCTCGGCGGTGAGCTTGAAGGGAAGGCTGAAATCGCCAAGCTGCCGGATGCGGAGGTTTACGGTGATGGTGCGGGCGCCATCGGCGGGCTCTGAGATCTGGAAGTCTTCAACATCGGAGGAGTCGCCGATCTCTTCAACGCTCCAGCGCTCCGGGACCACCAGGGCCACGGTAAAGACGCCGGCTTTCTTGATTCGGTATTTTACGTGGCCCACCCAGGTGTCTCTCTCTCTGTCGAGGGTCACCACGGAGGTCGTTTGCGAGTGGATAACGGGCTCGATTTTCCGAACGGCCAGGCTGAGCGGATCGGGCGGGGCAAGGTATTGAAAACCGACCCTGAGATCCGTGGCCAGGGTCTTGGGCACCTCGGCCGGGTCCAGCTGGCTGTAGCCCTGCGCAGCGGCGATGCTCACCTTGAGGGCGGGGTCGTGGGCGAGCGCCAGCCAGCCGGACTCTCGCAGGACCCCATCCATTTTCGGCAGGGGTACGGAGATGGTTTCCGGAGTTTCGGCCAGGATTCGTTCGAAGCCAAGGGCGAGTGAATAGGTCTTGTTGATCGGTGAGTGAAGATCGACAGTGAGAACGTTCCCCTCGAGATCCCAGCGCCGTATGTTTTCTACCCTGACGTAGAGAAGCCTTGTGGAGTTGGCCGTGGGGACGGTCAGCTTGAAGCCGGGGACCTCTCCGCGCGCCAGGTCGTATTGGATGGTGGTTTCCAGGCTGAGGATCCTCTCCCCGAGGAAGGCCCTGGCGTACTGCTTCGCTATCCGGACGGCGGCATCTTCTGCGGCCTTGCCAACCGGCGGCATCCAGGTGATCTTGACCTGGTTGGAGTTGCCGACGAATGTTACGATCCTGGTTCCCTCTCCATCGGGCTCGATCCTGGTCGCTGCCGTTTTTGGTTCCACATCTATCCGGGCGTCGGAGTCGGGGATCGAAAGTTCGCGGCTGGCGACTCCTACATGCGGGAGTCCGAAGGCGAGGGTCTTGATGCCCGGCGAGCTCTGCACCTTTACGGAAAAGTTGAGCTTCAGATCATAGACGCCCTTTTCAGGCAGCAGCAGGCCGTATTCTTTCCCATGCGATGAAAAGAGGGCCTTTGAGTCGCCGAGGTCCACCGATTCGATGGCCACCCCGGTCAACGGCAGCTTGATGAGACCCCAGCCTTTCTTGAGGGCCTCTACGTGGTAGCTGACCTCGAAGAGGGCCAGGTCGCCAACGACCTTGCCCTTGTAGGGGCTTGACTGGATGACGGCGGCGGCGGGTGGATCATCGGGCTTGACAGGATCCGGATCGGGGTTGGCCTGGCGCCAGAGCTTCAGGAATTCCTGGTAGGGCAGAAAGATGCCCCGGTCCTCTTTTTCAAATACGTCCTTGAGCTTGTTGTAGGGGACGTAGACGGTTTTTTCCCTGACGACCATGGGAGGCTTGGCATCGGCCGCGGCGCCGGGTGCGGCGGGTTCCTGGGCGGGCAGCGCGCCCGTGATGAGCGAGAGCACTATCAGGACTGAAAATATTCGTGGCATGCGACTTCTCCGTTTCCTGTTTATCAGCTACTGGTTTCTTTGAATTGAATGTTGAGTCGTTCCGGGAGATCGACGGGATCGCCCGGGATTGTTAATCTCTGATCGAATTGAGGGTGTTCACGGCGCAGAGACCCTGGGTCATGGAGATGATCCTGTAGGCCTCCTGCCAGTCAGCGCGCCGCTTGCCGCCGGCCGATGCTTTCGACATGAGCTCGAGGATGGCTCCGTAGGAGGCGTTGCGGGCGTAATAGCTGCCGCGCAGCATCTCGGCGAATTCGGCCACCGATGCCATGAATAGAAACCGGTCCGAGGTGTGGGAGAGCCGGCCCGCGAGGACGCCCGGAGGGAGCGCGAAGTCGTACTCTTCAACTCTCCGGGTGACGGTGTCCCGGTAGCGCAGGAAGATCCGGCCGAGGCTGCCGACGGGGCGGGAACGTTTGATCTCGTAGATGACCGTCACCGTCGAGCCCGGGCCAACCTCTCCGGCATCCACCTTGTCGTTGCGGAAGTCCTTGTCGGCGATATCTCGTTTTTCATAACCCAGCAACCTGTAGTGGCTGACGACGTCGGGATTGAAGTCGACCTGGATCTTGGAGTCGCTGGCGAGCACCTGGAGCTGGTCGGGCAGGCTGAAGATGCTGCGCGATGCGCTGCCGGAATCCACGTACTGGTAGCGGCCATCCCCTTCGTCAGCCAGACGCTGTAGCATCCGGTCTCCACGGACGGCATGGCGTCCTCCCGATCCGAAGGCGTAGGTATAGAGCGAGATCAGGTTTTCCTGCGCGAAACGCCTGGTACGTTTCAGGACGGCCTCCGGGCCGCGCGCTCCGAGATTGGCGACTCCGTCGGAACAGAGAATGACCCTGTTGGCCGCGCGTCGGCTGCTGGATTCTCCCGCCAGCCTGTAGGCCAGGTCGATGCCGGCCTCGACATTGGTCCCGCCAACCGCCACGAGGCTGTTGATGGCCGCGTCGATCTCGCTTTTTTGACGGACCGAGGTGTGAGGAAGGACCACGTAGGCGTTGGTTGAAAAGGCGACTATCGCGACCCTATCGTTGACGCCCAGGTTGGAGACCAGCGTGCGAATGCTTTGCTTCAGAAGCTCGAGCTTGCCATCGGTGGCCATGGAGCCCGATGTGTCGACGGCGAAGGTGAGGATCGCGTTTTTTCTCTCTCCGGGCAGGAGGTCCCTGCTCTTGACCGTGATCTGCAGCAGCTCGAGCCCATGATCTCCAAAGGGAGATGGGCCGCCCTCGGTATAGACGGTGAATACGCTGTCGGGGTTTCCCGGCCGTTCATCGGGGAAGTTGTTGATGAACTCCTCGACCCGGACCGTTTGCGGGGGCGGCAACCGCCTGTTGCGAATGCTCGCGCGTGTCCTTCCCCAGGAGGCGTTGTCGACGTCCATGCCGAAGGTGGAGAGATGGTCCCGGCTTGTATCGACAAAGGGGTTGACGTTGTACTTCCGGCGAAAACCTTTCTCTCCGAGTCCTTCATCTCCGAGGGCAGGAGGCGGGATGACGAGGGCTCGAGAGTGGAACTGCTCGTAGCTGAGCCTGGGGTCCAGCTCTCTATAGAAGGCGAAGGAGTTCAGGGTTTTTTCATTTATCTGCAGGAGGCCGTTCGTGTCGGCGTTTTGCCGGTCGTTGCCGGCGGCTCCTTGTCCGGCCGGGAGATTAGTGGCCGGGGCCACGGGGGAGCCGGCGGCGGGCCGTTCCGGGATCTCGGTCTGGGCGAAATCCCTGGAGCGGGATGAGCGGGATTCACCGGAGGACTGTCTTCCGGCATTGTTGCCCAGGGAGAGGAAGCCGTGTTCGGTCCCGACAATATTGAGATTGTAGGCCCAGGAATTCGCTTCGTTGCCTCCTTCATAGACGAGGCCACCCGCCGGTCTGCGTTTTTGCGCCATCTCCTCGGCGAGCCGCCTGGTTGATTTGTTCTGGGGTTTCGAGCGAATTATCGAGAAGGCCATGTTGGCCTCTCTGTCCAGGTCCTCCTCGCTGTTCCCGGAAAGAGATTTTTCGCGCTTCCTGGCGCTTGCCTCGCCGCTCTTTTTCTCCAGTTCGCCCGCCTGGTCTTTCGCCAACAGCTCCTTGCTATCCGAGTATTTTTCTTCAGTCGCCTCAAGGCCTTCCTCTCGATCAGGGTCGACCTGGCCTCCGAAGTTCGCTGTTTTCTGTTTGCTGACTCGTCCTTTCCCATAGCGGTACCCGTAGGCTCCGGCGGCGCCACCGCCGACTCCGATGGCGTCATTTATAATCGTCGAGTTCTGGGTAACCTTGGAGAGGTCCGTTCCCCTGGGAATTTCGGTAACGATCTCATCGATCTTGCGCCTGATAACGGGCTCTTTGATGATCTTCGGATTGAGGATCTTCGGGGTTCTCTTCAGGTCGCGTTTTTTCTTGCCCTTCTCTCCGACGTCTTTTTCAGTCGGTTCGCTGACGGAGGTTGGCTTCGGAGCCGTGCCCCCAATGCGCCCCAGGTGCTCGGGCGTGTCGGCGAGAATGATGCCGTCACGGGCTGGTTTTTGGGCCGGAACGGGCAACGCCTTGCGTATCCTTGACGAAGGTGCGGCCACGGCGGTCGGTGGCGGAGGGCTCTCAGTCGCGAAGCTGTTCCTGGCGTCGGCAGTAATATCCTGCCCTAGTGCACCCCTCCCCAGGCTCCTTTCCTGTCGCCTGGAGGTATCCTCACGCAAACCGGATTTAAGACGGGACTGAAAGCTCAGTTCCTTTTTAGCGTAGGCTTCGGACTCTTCTCCTGCCTCTACGCTGGCATCGGATAGCTCGTGATACCCCGGGTCACGGGGGTCGGTCTGGACGCTCAGGGGGGCGGTAAGCCGGGCCGTTATGTAGATTCCGAGGAAGAGGGCGAAGGTCGCGGCGGCAGCGAAGGCGGGCTTGCTCCGGAGGAAGCCCCGGGATGGCCTTCTCCGCGATGTGGACAGGATCTTTTCCCTTCGCTCCTGGTCGAGGGGCAAGGCGGGCGCCCCTTCAGCTTCGCTGCCGATCGCCTCCGACAAAAGCGACAGGGTCTCCCTCAACTCCGCCAGTTCCGTCCGGCAGGCCTCGCTGCCCTCGAGCTGCTTCTCGACCTCGATGCGGCCTTCTTCGGAGAGGTCGTCGAAGAGGTAGGCGGTGAGGAGGTAACGCAACTCACAACTGTCCTCCCCAGGGGAGACTTTGACAGCGGTGGGGGTTGTCCCGGGCTCCTTCATCAGAGCTCCTCTCGAAGGTCCCTGAGCCTCTGCCTGAGGATCTGCAGGGCCTGGTGTACCAGGTAGCCGACATTTGTGACGGTGAGGCCGGTGATTTCGGCTATCTCCCGGTAGCTTTTGGATTCCTGGACCTTGAGCAACATTACCTCTTTCAGTTTTGGTCTCAGACGACCGATTTCATTTCTGACACGGGTCTGACGTTCCGATTTTTCCAGGGCCTCTCCCGCGGTGCCGGCGGCATTGGCTTTACGGGCTGCAGCTTCATTCAGGGCTCCCTGGTGTTTCCGTTGGCGGATGAGGCGGCGAAGATGGTCGATACTCAGGTTTCGGGCCACCTTCAGCAGCCAGTTGTGGCAGCTTCTGATGCCAAGGAGTCTTCCGGGGCGTTTCGCCACCCTCAGGAAGGTTTCCTGGACTATGTCCTGCGCCGCGTCCTCATCTCCCAGGAAGTTTGAAACGAACCGGACAAGGGAGGTCTCGTACCGCTTCAGGAAAACACCAAGACACTCGGTGTCGCCTGTATCAGCGTAAGCCTCCAGCAAGTTCCTGTCTGACAAATCCTTTAGCGAGGCCACGGAGCAATCACCTATAAGTCGTTTTTTCCCGAGGGGTTATTAGGATGTTTTTCGCAAAATTTTCAGAATGATCCCGCAGGGCCGGGCAGCCT
>JAKUSY010000205.1 GCA_022451445.1 Planctomycetota bacterium | reverse complement strand
AGCAGGAGCTGGAAAAAGAGCTTGGTCTTTCCCCGCAGGCCGTTCCGCATCCCGGGCCCCAGCTTGAACAGGTCGTCGCCCAGGCCGTTGGCACCGAAGCCCAGGGTGTAGGCCAGGAGCATCATGATCGGCCGGCTGTCGAGCTTCGCCCACAGCAGCGTGGCGACGCCGGCTGCGACGATAAAGATGACGACGCCCATGGTCGGCGTATTCGCCTTGTGATCGTGCAGATCGTCGAGGCACTCGGAGTCGCCCTTGGCCGTCTGCTCGACCAGCTTCCTGCTCCCGACCCAGGAGATGAACCAGCGTCCGAAAATGATCGAGAATACGAACGCCGAGGCCCCCGCCAGCAGGACCCGGTAGCCTGTCTCCCGCGCCAGGACGCTGAACGCTGAGCTGTCGATCAATTCCTGAAGGTATTCAAACAAGAGGTGGCTCCCTTTCGCCGGCTCCGACTGTTTCCCTCAATTCTTCGGCGAGCCCGCTCAGCCCGACCGCGTTCGAGGCCTTGAAGAGGAGCTTGTCCCCCGACCTGATCTCTTCGCTGAGGTACTCCCGCGCGGGGGAGAGCTCCTCGAAATGCATCGTCTTCGCGTCTCCCCGCCTCCCGCGGCTCTCGCGCTCCCGCGTGAACGCCTCGCCAAGGTAGCGGCTTGAACCGCGGATCGTCACCAGCAGGTCTACGGGCTTGCCGGCCAGCAGGCTGCCGATCTCCGCGTGGTAATGTCTCGACCGCGGTCCGAGCTCGAGCATCTCACCGAGCACCGCGATATTCCTGCCTTCGGTGATCCCCGCGCAATACTCCTCGAAGGTGTCAAGGGCCGCCTTCATCGAGCAGGGGTTCGCGTTGTAGGAATCATCGACAAAGTGCACGCCCGCCTCGGTCCACACGTTGAGCCTGCCCGGGGGCAGGCGGCACCTGGCGAGCCCCTCACGGATACTGGCGGGGCTGACTCCAAGATCAAGGGCGACAGCGATGGCGCCGCCGGCATTGGTCACGTTGTGCTCGCCGGGAAGCTCGAGGGTGTACTCCTCTGCGCCGACCCTGAACCGGTAGCCTGCCTGCGCGCCCCCGGCTGCAGGGCTCAGCTCCAGGGGAAAATCCGCCCCGACGGTTCCATAGGTCCGCGGCTCGCCATCGAGACAGGCGCGAAACTCCTCGTAGCCTGGAGCGGCCGGGTTCAGATAGGCGCGACCCGCGGGATCCAGGCCCTCGAAGATCTCGGCCTTGGCCGCGATGATTCCGGGGAGATCCTCCAGGCCCTCGAGATGAGCGGGAGCTACGGTGGTGATGATGATCCGCTCCGGCCTGACCCGCTTCGAGAGATAGGAGAGCTCTCCCTTGCCCGAGGTGCCCATCTCGACCACCAGGTGCTCGGTATCTTCATCGGTCTCGAGCAGCGTCAGGGCCACCCCGAGGCGGTTGTTGAAGCTCTTGGGAGCCGCGGCTACCGTGAAGTCCGTGCCCAGGATGTGCTTGAGAAATTCTTTTGTCGTCGTCTTCCCCACGCTGCCGGTGATCGCCGTCACCTCGAAGCTCAGCTCACCGCGGTTGTAGAGCGCGAGGTCTTCGAGAGCCGTGAGCGTGTCGGACACCTTCACGATACGCCGGCCGGACCCGGCGGAAGCGTCACGGCTGGACAGGCTCGCCGCGGCCCCCCGCTCAAAAGCCCCGGCAATGAAATCATGTCCATCGTGATGCTCACCGCAGAGGGGTACGAAGAGCTCACCGGGATCTACCTTCCTGCTGTCGGTGCAGACACCGGTGATGGCGGGATCATCGGTGCTCGCCGCTGCCGGGCTTCCGTCCACCGCCGCGATGATCTCCGACAGGCGCATCCGCTTCATCCGCGCCCTCCCCCGCCGGAAGCCGCCCGGCGACCGCGCCCTGCGCGCGCGAACAATCTCTGCAACCGCATTCTCATACGTGGCAAACCTCTTGCAGGAAATCCCGGGCGACCTCGCGGTCGTCAAAGTGGATTCGCTCCCTGTCGCTGAATTCCTGGTAGTCCTCGTGTCCCTTGCCGGCGATCAATACCGTGTCGCCCTCACGCGCCATTCGGATCCCGAGCCCGATGGCATCGCGACGATCGACCTCCAGGGTCGCCTCCTCGGGCCTCTCGAGGCCGGCCTTGATCTCCGAAAGAATCTTCTCGGGCGACTCGCTCCTGGGATTGTCCGAGGTCAGGATGACCCTGTCGGAGCCGCTCTCGGCGGCCTTTCCCATACGGGGCCGCTTGGCTGTGTCCCGGTCCCCTCCGCAGCCGAAGATGGTGATCAGGCGCCCGGGCGTCACCGGGCGCAAGGCCTCGAGCACCGCCTCGAGGGCCCCATCGGTATGGGCGTAATCCACCACCACCTTGTAGGGACCCGGATGGTCGATCTTCTCGAGTCGGCCGGGAGGCAGGCGTGCCTCGGATATCGCGGCAGCCATCTCATCGGGCTTCAGCCCCATGCACTCCCCGGCGCTGAGAACGGCCAGCAGGTTCTCCAGGTTATGGTCTCCCCAGAACCCCGTACTGAACCGGCAGTCGCGCCAGGTGAATTCCATCCCTTCATCCATGACCCGGATACCAGTGACCCCGTCTTCACTCCCGCGGCCGTACCAGGAGAGGTTGGCCAGGGTGTTCCCGGCAATGACCTTGGATACCTCCTGGGAGCGCGGAAGAACCGCGTAGGCATGGCTGTCGAGAGAGCTGAAGAGCTTCATCTTGGCGGCGAGGTAGCTGTCCATATCCTCGTGATAGTCGAGATGCTCGGGCGCCAGGTTGGTGAACACCGCGCAATCGAAACGGATCGACGCCGTGCGCTGCTGCTCGAGAGCGTGGGAGGAAACCTCGATGACTGCGCGCTTGCCGCCCTTTTCAACCAGCTCCGCGAGGAATCGGTGCAGGTCGAGGCAGCCCATCGTGGTGTTCTTCGCCTCGGAGGACTCCTCGCCAATCCTGTTCTCCACGGTGCTGCAGAAGCCCGCGGTCGAGTCTATTCTCGAAAACAGGTGATGGAGCAGCCAGACCGTCGTCGTCTTACCCTTGGTGCCGGTCACGCCAACGACCTCGAGCTCTTTCGATGGTTCGCCGTAGAAGCGGTCGGCGATGTCTCCCATGACACCGCGGAGATCTTCCACCTTGAGAACCGGAACACCGAGGGATGCCTCGCCACAGCCGCCCCGGGGAGCGATGACGGCTACCGCCCCGTTACTTACCGCCTCCCGGGCGAAGAGAAACCCATCGGTGGTCTCGCCGGGAACCGCCAGGAAGAGGCTGCCCTCAACCGCCTTGCGGGAATCGCAGACAACCTGGATCACATCGAGCTCCCCGCAGCCCGCGGGAATATTCATCAAGCCCTTACAAAGTTCACCCAGGCGCATTTCTCTTCCTTATTTTTCTTTTCCGCGGACGGAGCCTCATCGAGCCCCCCCGCTACCAGCCCTTGAACTTCAATCGCTCAAATTCAGGCGAAGCCGCGATGTCGAAATAACGACGCAATACTCTCGCCACGACAGGCCCGGCGACGCTTCCTCCGTAATACTTGCCCGCGCGCGGCTTCTCAATCATCACCAGGATAACGACCTCGGGATCATCCAACGGCGCAAACGCCTCGAAGGAGGCCAGGTAGTCCTTCTTGGTATAGCGCGGATCCATATCCGCCGTACCCGTCTTGCCGCCGAACTCGAAGCCCTTCATCTTCAGGTACCGGCCGGTGCCTTCGTCGACGATCCGGTGCAGTATCTTCCGCATCATGGCGGAGGTTTCCTCCGTGACCGTATGGCCGACAAGGTGGGGCGGATTCCTGATGATCTCGTCGTCCCTGACGTATTTGTCGACAAGGCGAGGCCTCACCAGGTAGCCCCCGTTGACCAGGGATGCGAAGGCGGTGACCAGTTGGATCGGGCTGATCTGCACCTCGTAGCCCATCGATACCGAGGTGTTCGAATAGATATCGTTCCATTGCTCTCTCGGGGTGTGCTTTCCCTTCCCCTCCCCGGGCAGGCGAATCCCGGTTTTCCGGCAGAACCCGAAGCGCCCGAGCGCCTCGATGAGCCGGTCCCGGCCGAGCTTCATGCCGAGGATCCCCATCCCGATATTGGATGAGAAGACCACGGCCTCCTCGACCGTGATCGGGCCATGGTTGCTGACATCCTCGAGCCTGCGGCCACCGATGCGGTGAAAACGTCCTCCGCCCCAGATCTTCTCGTCCCTGCTGACCACCCCGGTCTCGAACGCCGCGGCAGCGATGAACGGCTTGATGACGCTGCCGATTTCATAGACGTTCTCGATGACCCGGTTCTTCCTTTTCTCCGCCAGAATCTCGGGAGGGTAGCGGTGAAACTCGTTGGGATCGAATACCGGCCAGGAGGCCATCGCCAGGATCGAGCCGGTCTTGCAATTCATCAAAACGCCGAGGCCCGACTCCGCCCGGTGCTTCCGGATTCCGAGCTGGAGCTCCTCCTCGAGGATGCTCTGGGCCTTGCTGTCGACTGTCAGGTAGATGTCGTAGCCATTGATCGGCGCCACCTCGACCATCTCCGGAGAGTAGAAGCGGAACTGCTCGCGGGCATCGGTGATGACTCTGCGCATTCCGGATCTCGGCTCCAGCCAGGGAGCCAGCGAGAGCTCGAGTCCCGCCTGCCCCGTTCCATCATGAGAGGTCACGCCGATCACGTGGCAGAGAAAAGTGTTCTTCGGATAGATCCGCCTGGTCAACCTGTCGACAACGAGGGTCTTCTTTCGGAGCGCGGGTCCAAGCTGCCGGTCGAGGGACTCTCTCACCATATCACGCGAGGAATCGTCCACGCGGCGCCCGATGTTCGCGTAGATCCGGCGATTCGCCTTCCTCCTGACCGCGTCGCCAAGACGCTCGCGGCGCCTGCTGTGGGAATAGCCCAGGGTCTCGCTGGCGGTATTGACCACGGACTGCACCTGGTCCCCTGAGAGAAGACGCAGATCGAGACCCATGTTCCAGGCCGTCACCGAGCGGGCGAGGATCACCCCATCGCTGGTTCTCAGGTCGCCCGGATAGGCGGGAACGCTGTCGGTGCGGCCAATGCCGCTGCGGGCGCGCGCGAGATGGTCCTCATGCCCGAGAACCTGGATATAAAACAGGCGGACACCGAGCAGGAGAAATACGAGCGTCACCGATATGGTGAAGAACCAGAGCGCGCCCGACCGGGCCTGCAGCCCGGGCGGGGATTTCGCCGGGCTTACCTCTGGCGGCTGGCTCTTCATGGGGTGACTCTCCTACCTGGTCCTGCTCACACGTTCGCCGCCGGGCTTCTTCCCCGCGGCCGATCTGCCGTTATCCGGGTATCCCTCCTCGGTGCGATAATCATCCGGCAGAGCCCGCTCGAGACTGTCGGGCGCGATCTGCGTGTTGTATTCCATATCCAGCTTCCGAAGGGTTTCCACCTTCTGCTCCCGTTCTCTCAGCAGATCCCGCACCCGCACCCCGCAGTGAACATTCTGAACCTCCATCTGGACCGAGATGAGGCCGATGATCAGGAGGCAGGCCGCCAGGATCGCTGAACCTGTAGATAATGGCATCGGGAATGACCTTCTCTTAAATCCCTCTTCTCACTTCGAAAACATCAACCCCCGGCTCGAACGACAGCCCGAAGACGGGCGCTCCTCGACCGGGGGTTCGACCGAACCTCCGCCTCCCCCGGGCGCTGGAGCCCATCGGGATGCGGCAGGAAGAATCCCTCCGCCGCGCGATCCCTGAAAACCGTCTTGACCAGTCGATCCTCGAGGGAGTGATAGCTCAACACCACCACCCTCCCGCCGGGCTTCATGTACCGGTCGAGCTTGCCGAGAGTCTCCTCGAGACAATCCAGCTCCCGGTTCACGATGATCCGGATAGCCTGGAAGGTTCTCGTGGCGGGATGAATTTTCTTCCCCCTGCGCGGAACGAGGTCTTCGATCAATGCCGCCAGCTCGCCGGTGGTTTCGATCGGACGCTCCTTCCTGCGACGGTCGATCGCCCTGGCAATCCTGCCGGCCTGGGGCTCCTCCCCGTAGCGCCTGATGGCTCCCGACAGCTCTTC
>JAKUSY010000204.1 GCA_022451445.1 Planctomycetota bacterium | reverse complement strand
TCATTCGCGCCACGCCCGCTTTTCGACGCGGCATCATGGCCGCTACCTGCGGGATCATGCTGATCTACCTGCTGACCTGGGTACTCCGTATGTTCAGTATAGGAATACCGTATATCCACGGTTCGGGCCTGGTCGGGATCGGCTTCAGCCTCTTCGTGGTTGTTATCGCGGCCATGAACCTGGTGCTCGATTTCGACCTCATCGAGGAAGGTGCGAAGCGCCGGGCTCCGAAGTACATGGAGTGGTACGCCGCCTTCGGATTGCTGGTGACGCTCGTTTGGCTCTACATCGAGATCCTGCGGCTCTTATCGAAGCTTCGGAGCAGGTGAGAGTTCCGAGGTGGTTCGCCTAAGACCTTGTTAATAAAGAAGTAGCGTGTTCATACGCGTCCCCGGGATTTTCGGTTTTTTCAAGTTGAAAGCGAAACTCGGGCAGGGATTTGCGGTCTGATGGAGTATACCGGAGCTGGATTGGGTCCGCGGCGCACGGTCTGCGGATCGAGGGCTCCCTGGCGGTAGAGAAGTCTCAACCGAGAGAGAATGAACAGATGTCAGAAGACAAGGCGAACGACGATCTCTACCGCAGGGTAGAAGCGCACCTGCAGGAGCTCATCGAGCCGGATCTTCCGGAGGCGAAGCTCTCGCCCGCCGAGCGCCTCGAGCTGCTCGAGCAGGCGCGTGCTTCGGAGTCCTGTCGCGAGCTCCTCGAATCCTACGGGAAGACGATCGCCCTGCTGGGCGACCTGGGCGACAGCCCGGTGCCGGCGGATTTCAGCGCCGGGGTGAAGGAGCGTGTCGAGGCATCCGTCGAGGCTGTTCCCTTCCACAGGGGGGCTCTCTTTCAGCGAATGATCGGGGCCGCCGCCGGGGTGGCGCTGATCGCCTTCGTCTTCTGGCAGGCGATCTTCCCGTCCGGTTCACAGCCATCTATAGATTTGGCGATGAATGATTCTCCGGCCAACCCGGCCCTGGAGGAGGTTGCCGACGCGCTGCCCGCGCCGCTTGCGAAAGAGCTCAACCTGGGCAGGTCCGAGGCTCCCGGCGCCTTGAAGGCGGCCGACGGGGCGAGAAAACAGGAGCTGGCGTCGGCCGTTGGTGAATCCGGTGCGGCGGATGAAGCCGCTCCGACGACCCCCGAACCAGCCGCGGACGCCCTGCCCGGCGGCGTGGAGGTAGAGGTTGCCCGGGGAGCTGAAGCCCTGCAGGAGAAGTCCGGTGATTCTATCGAGGTGAGCCGCGAGAGCATCGACGGCCGGCTGGTCGCGGTGCGCTACGAGGTGGCGGTTCCCCGCTCCCGTTTGGCGGAACTCAAAGCATGGCAGGCTAAACGAGCCGGCGGGCGCCCGGCCGCGGTGGCCGCTCGCGCTGCCGTTGAGGGTGCCCTCTCGGGAAAGCTCAGGGCCCGCGAGGCTTCACCGCCGGCCGGCAGGGCGAAAGACAAGTCCGCTGAGCAGGCTGGCGGGCAGCCCACCGGAGAATTCCTGACCCTGCTGGTCGATGCCGGCAAGCTCGATGCCCTTCGCGCCGAGCTCGACGGCCTGCAGGGCTCTTCCCCCGCGCGCGACAGCCTCGCCGGAAAGAGGAAGAACGCCCTGGAAGCCGGGAAGCGGGCATCCGGTGAGCTTGCCGCGAAAGACCGTGAGAAAGCGGACTTCGCGGCAGCCGCCCCGGGCGCCAAGGCGAAGTCCGCTCTGGCGCCGGAGGCTGCTTCGGCCCCCGGGATTCCTGAAAGATCGCGTCAGCTTGCACGCAAAGCGGCGCCCGCGCAGGTGAAGAAAGCCGCGCCCCGCGAAGCCAGGGCGGAGCGTAAAGAGAATTTACGGACGAATTCGGATCTGCAGCAGAAGCTCGGCAACCGCGCGCCCGGCGCCGCCGGGAAAGCCGCGCCAGGGGGCAGGCCGAAGGTCCGGGTGGAGATCCGCTTCCGGATCGTTCCTGATTGAAGGAAGAGCCGCTTCAGCTCTTTCGGTAGCGGCGCGAATTCTCAACCAGGAATTCCCGCTCTTCATCGCTCAGGCTGCCCATGCCATCCCGGCTGATTTTTTCAAGCAGCTCGTCAACGCGTTTGGAGACGGCATCGGGCACCCGGGGTTTCTCGCTCTCCTGTTTCCTCGCGCCCCAGAGGGAGCCGCCGCTTTCAGGGCGGCCGCGTTTTTTCCCGCGCCCTCTCGAATCACCGATGCGCCGGCGCAGGGTGCTCCAGCGCAGGTCGAAGAGCTTGTACAGCACCCCCCAGCCGGCGCCGGCGAGGTGGGCGAAATTAGCGACGCCGCCTGAGCCGTGCCCAATGGCGCCGGAAATATCGGCGTAAACATAAAGGCAGCCAAGCACCCAGAGGGGAACCGGGAAAAGGAAATAGAGATAAACCGTTCTCCTGGGAAAGTGGAAGATGTACAGCGTCAACACCGCCATGACGCCGCCGGAGGCCCCGAGGATCGGGATGTGTCCAGTACCCTGCTGGGATTGAACCAGGCTCTCCACCAGCACGGCGAGGGTGCCGGCGAAAAGATAAAATATCCAGAATTCCCGGCGGCCGTACAGGCGTTCCAGCTCGCGTCCGAACATCCAGAAAATGAACATGTTTCCACCGAGATGCCAGATGCTGGACTCGGAATGAACAAAGCATGCGGTGACCAGCCGCCAGAGCTCGGGGAAGCCCAGGTCGCTGGCGAAGATGCTGTTGCCCGAGGCGGACATCCACTCACCGACAGTTGAAAAGCCTCCAGGTCCAGAACGGGTCATCAGCTGCAGGAACCAGCAACCGACATTGAGCAGGATGATGGTGCCCACAGCGGTCGAGGCCCAGCTCCCGAACTGGCCCTGTCCTCCGCCCTGGTCCCGGTAGTAGTCGCGGTCGTGGATTCCCATCGCCTGCACATGCTAACCAGTCGTCGGTTCGGCCGCTACGAGCGCGGCCGCCACTGTTTATTTCGGCAGGATGGGGCCGTGACAGTAGAGCGGCGGCCCATGGGGGGCGTTTAGCCGTGATCGTGGCCTTTCGCCTGGTCTGTCTGGCCCCTCAGGAGGGCTTTTCGGCCTCTTCTTCGGCGTCGTCGCCACCCTCTTGCGGCTGGTTCTCCTTGCTCTGCCAGAAGGTGTGCAGGCCGCATTCGGTCTTGGCCTTGCCGGCCCAGCGCCCGGCGCGCTCGTCGTCGGAGTCGCCGCAGGCGCTGGTGCAGGGCTCACAGCCGATGCTGTTGTAGCCCATGGAGAACAGCGGAGGCTGCGGCAGGTCGTGCTTCTTCGTGTACTCGTCGACGAGATCCTTGGTCCAGAAGGCCAGCGGCTGGATCTTGACCAGGTTGCCGCCCATGAGCTCGATTCCCTCCGCCTGCGCTCTCGTCGAGGACTGGTCGCGGCGCACCCCGGCGATCCAGGCCTGGTATTCTCCCTCCTCGCCGAAGAGCTCGCGGAAGGGCTCGACCTTGTTCTTGTGGCAGCAGAGATCGGGGTCGGTTTCGTAGAGGTTGTCGCCGAACTTCTTGACGAACTCGACCCCGAAGAGAGCCGGCTTCCTGGCCACGAGGTTCACCTTCCACAGGTCCCTGAGCTCGGCGAGGAACTCGAGGGTCTCCTTGAAGTGGAAGCCGGTGTCGATGAAGTAGATCGGCAATTCGGGGCAGACGTCCTTCACCATGTGGAGGATGCACATGCCGCTCTTGCCGAAGGCGGTGCTCATCATCAGGTTCTCGCCGAGGAGATCTCCGGCCCAGCGGATGAGCCGCTCGGGTTCGCGGTCGATTCCTTCTTCGCGCGCCGCGAAGGTCGCCTGCTCCAGGGTGGCCTGGTCGATGCGTGCCATGCTCAGACCCTTGCCTCCAGCACCGCGGCCAGCCGCTCCCGCAGGCGAACGACCTCTCCAACGAGGATGAGGGCCGGCGGCTTGATGTCCGCCGCGCCGGCCTCCCGGACGATCTCCGAGAGCATCGCGCAGACGACCCGCTCCTGGGGCAGGGTCCCGTTCTCGACGATGGCCACCGGCGTGTCTTCGCCGACACCCTCGGCCCGCAGGTCTTCGACCACCTCCGCAAGCCTGTTGACGGCCATAAAGTAGACGAAGGTCGTGCCCCTGCCGGGAGGCTCTACTTCGTTTTCGGAGTCGTCCTTCATCGCGTGCCCGCTTCGGATGACCACCTCGCTGGCGATCTCGCGGTGGGTCACCGGTACGCCGGCTGAGATCGCCACCGAACAGAGGGCCGAGACGCCGGGAACGATCTCGTAATCGATGCCGGCCTCCGCCAGCGCGATCATCTCCTCGGCTCCGCGCCCAAAGAGCACCGGGTCGCCGCCCTTGAGCCTGATCACGGTCCGGCCTTCGGCCGCCGCGCTGATCATCAGCTCGACGGGGTCAATTTCGCGGCCACAGCCGACCTCCTTGCCGACGTAGATTTTTTCCGTGGTTCCGGGAATCAGCTCCAGCACCTGCTCGCTCACCAGGCGGTCGTGGCAGACGAGGTCGGCGATCTTCAGCAGCCTGGCGGCCCTCACGGTCAGCAGGCCGGGGTCGCCGGGTCCGGCGCCGACGAGGTAGACCTTGCCCGCGTCGCCGGTCGGCTGCTCGGCCCGGTCAGTTTCCAGTCCTCCGGCGCGGGGGGCCCGGCGCTCTTCGAGCCAGCCCTCGAGCTGCCGGCTGATCGCGGCGACCAGCGCCGGCTCCTCTCCCCCGCTCGAGAGCGCCAGCTTCAGCGCTCCGGCATCTACCAGCCCGGGAACGTGGAAGTCGCAGAGACCCTCGTCCTCGGCGCTGTTGAAGAGCGTTCCGAGCCGCAGTGCCTCTTCCTGGATCTTCCCGGCAAGCTCGTGGTCGCTCGTGGCGGTGAGCACCAGGTCGGCCGTCTCGATGTCACCCTGGCGATAGGGCCGTCTCTTCCAGTCCAGCCGGCCCTCATCGGCGAGCGTGGCGAGCTCATCGAGCGCCTCGGGGCTGATGAGGGTTATCCGGGCGCCCGCTTCGATGAGCCTGCGGATTCTCCTCAGGGCCACCGAGCCGGCGCCGACGACGACGACCTGGCGGTTCTCGAGCTTGTGGAAGAGGGGGTAGAGGGAGCTCACGGGATTGTTCTGGTTGGGATAATAAAAAGAAACCGTCTTGGAGGACGGGTCACGCTGGGTCTTCTGTTACGGGAGGGGCGCGGTCGAAGAGACCTGGAGGCAGGCTTCTATTGCCGCGCCGGGTGGTCGAGAACTCAGATGGTGAACCCGCCGGGAACAACACTGCTGGCACGCAGGGAGCGCATACGCGCTCCCCTGGTACAGGTACAGTTGTTTTTTCCCAGCATGAAGAGCATCTTCGGGTTACCTCGCAAGTTTTCGAACCCTCCAAGCATAGGTCTTCAGCCGGGGTATTTCAAGCTCGCCTGAAAACCTTTGCGGGAATTGAGGTTCCGTAAATGCATCCCCGTGGGCAGGGGGGCGGATTGACCGGCAGCGGGAAGGGGCAAAAGAAGGTTTCTCTTGGTATCATCCGGTCTTCTCGATTTTCATTCCTATAGAACCTGAAGAAAGCCCCGGGGATACCGATGTTCACCAGCGCAGCTCTTTGTTTTCTTACCCTGAGCACCCTCGCCCAGCAGGAGGTCGATCCGGCCTACCGCCAGGGCTATGAAAAGATCGACAAGACGGAGATTCACTCGTGGATCGAGTTTCTCTCTTCCGATGAGCTGGCGGGGCGGGACACCGGCACGGCCGGCTACAACGTAGCCTCGAAGTATGTGGCCTCGGAGATGCAGGGGATGGGGGTCGAGCCCGGCAACAACGGGTCCTTTTTCCAGCCCTTCACGATGGTTCGGCGGCAGAGGCTCCTGAACGAGGCCCATCTTTCCATCAAGGGCCCCGATGGAAAGGTGGAGCGTATCGAGCTGAAGGGCAAGGTGGGCGTGGTCTCGCGCCGCGATGTTCACTGGAAGGACCGCTGGGTGTTTGCCGGGAAGGGAGCGGGCTCCGATTCCGACAGCCGCGACGCCTTTCACGGCCTGCCGATCAAGGACAGTGTCGTTCTCATCGCTCCCGACAAGGGAGCCGCGGGGCGCTGGGCCTGGGGAGCCAG
>JAKUSY010000203.1 GCA_022451445.1 Planctomycetota bacterium | reverse complement strand
CCGATGGAGTGACGTTCGGGACGGGGGTCGACGGAGATTCTGGACTTACCTCCAGCCGCGGAGGGACGGACCCCGACAAGGGGGAGAACGCGCCTTCCACTGATCGCCAGGGCGGTTCAGGCGGAGCGCTTGCCGATGCTGTCTCCGTGCCGCCGAGGAAGGGTGGAAAGACGTTTCTCGAGCTCTTTCCCCAGCTCTTTCTCTTTCCCCTCCTTATCGTGATCGTGCTGGTGCTGGTCTGGGTTTTCTTCGGAGCGATCGCCCAGGACAACCGCGGCGTTACTGAGCTCATCAGGGATATCCAGGCCGGTGGCGGCCATTCCCGGATGCAGGATGCCAAGGCGCTGGCCGACCTGCTGGTCGCGAAACAGGTCGCTGGCCGGGACCCGTACCTGGGCGCCGCCGAGACCCGGCGGCTGCTCCAGCTTGCCGAAAACACCCCCATCGGCGAGGGTCAACTGAAGGTCTTCCTGGTCGTGGCTCTGGGCCGCTGCGGGCAGCCGCAGTTGGCGGTCCCCTTCCTGCTGGACCTGCTGGCGCGCAAGAATCTCCCTGAGGAGCTCAGGCAGGCGACGGTTCGCGGCCTGGGCCTGTCAGGTGATCGCCGGGCGGTTCTCGCGTTGCTTGGAGATGTGGAGCGCGCGGACGTTTCTACGAGCTGGCAGAGCAGGTGGGAGGCTGTCGCCGGCGTGGTGAACATACTGCTTCGGGAAAATCCCGGGGAGGAACAGTCTTTCAAGCGTGATCCCCAGGCCCGGGTGGTTGTCGAAAAATGGAAATCCATGGTGAACGATCCGCGCCGTGAAATTTCATGGACCACGGCCTTCCGGCTCGCAAAGCACTTTGGAGACGATTCGGGTGAGGCGATTCTTGAAAATATACTCAGCTGGGATTTTCTTGATAAGCAGCGCGGAGACAACAATAGGGGCTTGACTGTGCAGGAGAAAGAATTATGGATGTGTCAGGCTCTTGAGGGTTTGCACAGGCTCCGTGGCGCCGAATTGAGAAATGTACTCGTAGAGAAACAAACGGATCGCAGCCTGGCGGTGCGGGGAAAGGCCCTGATGCTGCTGGAGCGATTGGATAAAGAGACATGAGCGACACCACGGAAAACAGCAGGCGTTCTTTTCTCACCAGGGGGGGGACGGGCTGGGCGCTCTTCACCGCTGCCAGTGTCGCCGGCCTCGGCATGTGTGTCCGCTTCCTGTTTCCCAACGACCCCTTCGAGCCGGCCACGAAGTTCAAGGTCGGCTATCCGGCGGACTTTGCCGCCTCGGTGAACGGAGTTGTCGACAAGCGCTACAAGACGCGGGGGGTCTGGATCGTGAGGAACCTGGATGGGTTCTACATCCTGTCCACGGTCTGTACGCATCTGGGCTGTACGCCGAACTGGTTGGAGGCTGAGCGCAAGTTCAAATGCCCCTGTCATGGAAGCGGATTCTACGCCACGGGGATCAACTTCGAGGGCCCCGCCCCCCGGCCCCTGGAGAGATTCAAGGTCAGCCTCGCGCCCGATGGACAACTCCAGGTCGACAAGGGGAAGAAATACCAGCAGGAAAAGGGACAATGGGAAGATCCTGCTTCGTACCTGGCCATGGAGTACACCGCATGATCACCCCCAGCCTTCCGAACCGAGAACTCTGCAGGGCCGGAGTCGGCTACTCCGGAGCGGGCCTTTCTTCTGAGCATCCGGTGAACTGGAGAACAGCACCTTGAGCCTCATGAAGTTAATCACGGACAGCCAGATCTGGAAATCGATCTTCCGGCACAAATATCCCGACAACTCCAGGGACCAGGCGCTGGCTGTATTGTCCAACGTCTTCCTGCATCTTCATCCGATCAAGGTTCGCAAGTCAGGCGTTCGGATGAGCTTCACCTGGTGCATGGGAGGGCTGACGTTCTTCCTCTTCCTGGTGGAGACCATCACCGGCGTGCTGCTCATGTTCTACTACAGGCCGGTGGTCGAATACGCCTACAACGATATCAAGGCGCTGCGGGATCACGTGCCGATCGGCATCATGCGTGAGCTGCACAGGTGGGGCGCGCACCTCATGGTCATCACAGTCTGGCTCCACATGCTGCGGGTGTTCCTGACCGGGTCCTACAAGCCCCCGCGCGAGTTCAACTGGAACGTGGGAGTCATCCTGCTGGTGCTGACCCTGCTGCTGAGCTTTACGGGCTATCTCCTGCCCTGGGACCAGCTGGCGATCTGGGCGATCACGGTAGGCACCAACATGGCGCGTGCCACCCCGCTGATGGGGCACGAGGGCCCCGGGGCAGCCTTCATACAGCTTGGAGATGTTTCACTGGTTACCGCGGGGAGCGATGTCCGCTTCGGCTTGCTCGGCTCTAAGACGGTTGGCGCCGCCACGCTCCTGCGATTTTATGTCCTCCATTGCATCGCGGTTCCGCTTGGAGCCGGATTGCTGATAGCGGTGCACTTCTGGAGGGTACGCAAAGATGGCGGCATCTCAGGCCCCATGTAGCAATTTCTGTAGAGAAGATTTCTGAATATGCTGGCGTTCTACGTTCCAAACTTGCCGGAGTTCATCAAGAACTTCATCGATGGCCTGCTCGAGCCGACGACGTACTTCATCCTCTCCGTCGTCGGGCTCTGGGCGATGATCCAGTTCCGGGCGGTCTGGACACGGGGTTGGTTCATAGGCTCCGCCTTCGGACTCGCCGTGGTCTTCTATTTCTGGAGCTTGACCGATGAGAATTTCAAGCTCATCGTCGGCAAGCCGGACAATGTCCCGATCTCCATTCTCTTCTTCTCACTGGCCTTTTTCCTGTGGGTCGCTTTCCGCAAGATGGTCATCAACGACCGCCTGCTCGACAAGGGGCTGCCGACCTTTGAGCACCGCGAGTCCAATCGCCGGGTCTATTGCTGGCCCGACCGGGTCGACACCGAGTTTCTCGTTCTCATCCTCTGTACCGTGCTGCTGCTGGTCTGGGCCTACTATCTGAAGGCCCCCCTGGAGGAGCCGGCGAGCCTGGTCAAGACGCCCAACCCATCCAAGGCGCCCTGGTACTTCCTGGGATTGCAGGAGATGCTCGTCTACTACGATCCCTGGCTGGCAGGCGTGGTCTTCCCCACCTTCATCCTCAACGGCCTCATGGCGATACCCTATATCGACATGAACCCCAAGGGGTGCGGCTACTACACCTTCAAGGAGCGCCGCTTCGCGATCTCGACCTTTCTCTTCGGGTTCGTCGTGCTCTGGGTGACCCTGATCATCCTGGGCACCTTCCTGCGCGGACCGAATTGGAACTTCTTCGGTCCCTACGCCTATTGGGATCCTCACAAGGTCGTGTCTCTCAACAACGTCAACCTGTCGGAGTATTTTTACCTGGTGTGGCTCGGCAGGGCCCTGCCGGTAAACATCCTGTTGCGTGAGCTGCCGGGCTTCATCGTGATCATCGCCTATTTCTCCGTGCTGCCTCCCCTGCTGGCGAATCTCTTCTTCCGTAAGTTTTACAAGGACCTGGGCTTTATCCGCTACCAGACGATGATCTTCTTTCTGCTCTGCATGGCGGCGCTGCCCCTGAAGATGGTTCTTCGCTGGACGGTCAACCTGAAATACATCGTCGCGATTCCCGAATACTTTTTTAACATTTGAAGCAGAAACACAGGCAATAATCGATGCCGAACGACAAAGGACCCTGGTGTCCTACAAGAGGCTACCTCGGTGACAGCGGCGGCCAGCCCGCCCCCGAGCCCGCCTCCGCTCCCGAAGATGCCGGCGCCGCCGAGGCTCCGGCCCAGGAAGCTCCTGCGGCCGCAGCTCCGGCTCCGAGCGCCGGCGGCGGAGGTGACCAGTACTGGAGCCCGGTACGCGGCTACCTGGGCTCAGGCGGTGGCGCGCCAGCGCCGGCCGCTGCAGAGGCCGAGGCTCCCGAGGCCACGCCGGCCACGGCAGAGGCCCCGGCGGAGCCTGTTACGGCCACGAAGGAGGCCCCCGAGGAGGAGGCTCCCGCCGAGGAGCCAGATGCTCCCGAACTGCCGGAGCTCCCCGAGGCCGATCCTCTCCGGGAATCGATAACGACGGTCGATTCGCTTATTGAGGGCAGCGCCTTCGGCGAGTTTTCGAAAAGTGTCTTCACCGAGCCTGACAGCGAGACCACCCTCTACAGTGTTTCCGCCCTGAATGTAGCCTTCGCGATTTCGAGCGCCGCCCTGCTCGTCATCACCCTGGTGGTCTTCTGGCAGGATTACGATCGTCAGTGGAAACATATCCAGGCTCACTGGAGGGATGTCCAGATCGAGGAGTCCGAGGCGGGATTGGAGGCGGCCAGGAAAGGCCAGTTGGGAACCCTTGGCGAGATCGCGGCCGGGTTCGATCGAATCAGGGCGAAGCTCTCGGGGGAATCCGCCACGCCTCTGCAGGGGGAGACGAAGAAGGACTATGGAAAGCTGGCCGACAGGGTTGAAGAACTGCGGGCAGCGGTGGAGGAGTTGCTGGAGGATTCCACTCGCAGTCCTGAACTCCAGGCTCTCAGCGGACTGCGCGAAGACAGGGGCAAGAAATCCTTTGATTTCGATAAAGCCGATCGTTCTCTGCGCGCCTACCGCGGGGATTTCCAGGCGGCCAAGTTCATCTTCGAGGAGGCGAAAAAGCACGCGCTGGCGGAGGGCCCGACAGAAAAAGCGCTCGAAGAGGTAAGGAAGCTGTCGGAGGAGTTCAACAGGCGCTCGGTCAAGACGCTCAACGTCAAGACCCGGATACTGGAGACGACAAAGAATCGTTCCGAGGCTGCCGCTTCCGCTTACGACAAGAAGCTGAAAACGATGACCACCGACTCCGCTGGAAAGGGGGCGACCGATTTCGCCGCCCTGGAGGCTCGGCTGAAGGGTAGTCTCAAGGTTGTCGATACGGCGCTTCAGCAATACGGGCTGATCGATGCGTCGATGAGAAACGCGCTTCGCAACGCGCCCCTGCTCGACTTCATGGCGCCGAACTACAAGATCGACAAGGTGGTCACCCCCAAGCTCAAGGAGCCGCTGAACTTCATGGATGTCGAGCGGGTCCATCGCTGCAAGACCTGCCACATCAACATCGACGATCCTGCGCCCCGCTTTGTCGGATACCAGGATGAGAAATGGGGTTCGGTCTACGCCAGCCATCCCCGTCTCGATCTGTTCCTCGCCGCCGCCAGTCCTCACAACTACCTCGACATCGGCTGCACCACCTGCCACTACGGTGATGGGCATGCCGTCGATTTCTCCATCGCCGCCCACACGCCTGTCGATGAGGAGCAGAAGAAACATTGGGAAGACAGGTATCACTGGCACGAGAAGCATCACGATGATTACCCGATGCTTCCCGCCTATTTCACCAGCTCCAGCTGCACCAAGTGTCACAGCGATCAGTGGGAGGTCGAGGGAGCCGAGAAGTTGAACCTGGGCAAGAAGCTCGTTCGCACCTACGGCTGCTTCGGTTGCCATAAGGTTGAAGGCTTCGAGGTGGCCGCGGGCGCTTCCGATGACCGGGTTTGGAAGCTCAACAAGGTCGGCCCCAACCTCAAGCATCTCCGGGACAAGGTCTCGCTGGATTTCCTCACCCGCTGGATCCGGCAGCCTTCCCATTTCAGAGAATCCGCCCGCATGCCGCGGTTCTTCGACCTGACGAATTCCAGGGGCAAGATGCTGCGTCCCCTGGATCCGAAATCCCCCGGCGTGGGAACCACGGAGGAAGATTACGAATCTGCCGGGGCCGCGGATTCCCAGGGCGCTGAAGAGATCGACTTCGACCTTCGAAACAGTGTCGAGGTCCTGGGGCTCGCGACCTACCTGCTCAACAGGACCCCCGGAGAAAAACGATCCGGCGGCGAGGCTTCCTCCCCGGGCGGAGATCCTGCGCGCGGCCGTGAGTTGGTCAAGACCCTGGGCTGCATGGGCTGCCACAGTGTCAAGGTGGAGTCCGAGGGCGAATACGAGGAGCCTCTCCCTTCTCTCGGTTCCGTGCTGGCGACGCTGAAGCAGAAGGCCGTGACGGCCGGGGGCGGGTCCGCGCTGGCGGCTGCTTATGGCGAGACAGGCGAGAAGCTGGTGA
>JAKUSY010000202.1 GCA_022451445.1 Planctomycetota bacterium | reverse complement strand
GCAGGGCCGGTAAGGTGACCGCGATCAACAGATTGTTTATTCTACTTAGGAGAAGCTGCATCGATTAATAAGACCATCACCGTCTGCCTCGTGCTGTTTGTGATTCTCGTGGCCGTCTATGTTGCCAGCAAGGGTAGCTGGGGGGAGGTCCAGGAGGAGAAGAGCCGCGGATTCAATAAATTCCAGGAGGCCGATTTCGCGGCGACGACGCGCATCCAGATCGGTAAGGGCAAGGCCGATCCGGTCGTGCTCGAGAAAAAGGATGGCCAGTGGGTGGTGAGCACCGCCTACGGCTACAAGGCCGATCCCAAGGTAGCCGATGACATCATCAAGAGCGTCAGCGGTATCATAGATGGAGAAGAAGTCGCCGAGTTGAAGTCCAGCCACAAGAACTTCGAGGTGGATGATATTCGCGGAAGCGCTCTCAGCTTCTTTGGAGGAGGTGGGGTGGAGCTGGGCTCTCTGGTCGTCGGAAAGACCGCGCAGTCACGTGACCTGAACAAGACGTTGATATTCGCACGCTTTGGAGCGGATGATGAGACCTACAAGATCTCCAGCAAGCTTCGCAGCGATGCCAAGCTCTGGAGCAAGATAGAGAACAAGAACTACATCGAGAAGGAGATCTTCAAGCTCGAGAGCGAAGATGAGATCTTCGAGCTGCGTCTCTCACGGCCCGGACAGGATGATCTCCTCGTCGAGCGAAAGAGCGAAGTGGTCCCTGTGGAGGAGGAGGATTCCGAGGGCGCTGGCAAAGAGGAGAAGAAAGATGAGGGTGAGAAGAAGGAGCCCGAGACGAAGACGGTGGAGTATTTCGTCACGACCTCGGGGAGCAAGACCCAGCGAGTCGATGCGGACAAGGAGTGGTCGGCGAAGAGCCTGATCGACAAGGGGCGCAGCCTGCGTATCGAGGATGTCGCCGATCCCAAGGAGCTCTTGGCCTACGGGCTGGACAAGCCCCAGCTCAAGGCGAGCTGCAAGTACAGGGTGAAGGGTAAGGCTGATTCTCCGGTGAAGGAGGTCTCTGTCCTCTTCGGCAACGCGATCAAGGATGAGAAGGGGGAGGACAAGGAATTCTACCTCACCCTGGCTGGCGAGGGGAAAGCCGGTCGGATCTATACCGTCAGCAAATGGGCCTACGAGGGCTGGGACAAGAAGTTCGAAGACTTCCTTCCTGAGCCCGAGGAAGAGAAGAAGCCCGATGATGAGGCTGCCGCTCCGGCGCTTCCAGGACCTTCGCTTCCAGGCAAGAAGCCCGGTGAGGGTGGAGCGGCTCCCGCAGAGGAGAAAAAAGACTCTTCCGCGGGCGCCGAGGGAGGCGCTGACGATAAGCTCCCTGGTGCCGGCGCGGAAGATGGTGAACAGTCGAAACCCGCAGGCGGTTGAGCGCTCACCCGGTCTTTTTTCTTCTGTTCAGATCCTCAATTGTTGAGCGGGGTCTCGCAGCCGAGGCTATCCAGCGTCGAATCAACTCCCGGAATCGGGAAGGGGGAGCTGGGAGGCGGTGAGCCCGGAGTGAAGATGAAGTCCAGGAGCAGCCTTGAGTCCGTCACGTTGATGTAGCCATCATCGTTCAGGTCGGCCGCGTCCAGGCAGGGCGGTTCATCCGTCATCCCGAAGATCCAGTCCATCATGAGGTTGGAATCGGCCTCGGTGATGACTCCATCTCCGTTGACGTCGCCGCGAAGGAAGAGAGCCTCTCCCTCTCCCTGGGTCGAGGGACCGACGGGGCCGGAGACCACGGTGACGGCGCCGGAGTGCAGCTCCGGGGTATAGGAGATGCCCGCACGGGTGAAGTTGTTCTCCAGTGGAGGATTGCTCAGGCCGTCGACGAGTTCGAGCATGGACTGTCCGTTCGGCGCGTCAGGCAGTATCCTCGCCTCGATGGAGAACAGTATATAGGTTTCCCCGGGAGGGAGGGTTCGTCCCTCAAAGGGAGGGAAGACATCAAACAGGGCGGAGTAGGTGAAGCAGCCCAGCTCGGGGAGGATTCCCGGTCCGATCCAGTCGGGGCCGAGCTCGTTGGTGGCGCTGCCGGTGAGAGAGAGACTGGTGATCTCGAGGATCTCGGGGTCATAGGTCCCGGCGACGGTGAAGCCTTCCATCTCCTCGGTTTCGCTGAGCGCGCGAACCGGGATGGTCACCGAATCACCGGGTGAGCCCGTAACCGTGTCGACCATGAAATGGTGCAGCGAGGGCAAGACATCAGTCGCGGTAACCGTGATGGTGCCTGGAACGACCTCGGGGTCGAAGCTCTGGCCGCGGATAACGACAGTGTTCTCGGTCGGGGGAGAGCCGGCGGAGAGCGGGAAATCGAGCGTCGATACTCCCGGGGGAGCGTCGTCGGGGACGTCAAAGATGACGCGTATGATCTCGGTGTCCGTGCCGATCGGGATGGTTCTTCCATCGAAAGGAGGAAGAAAATCGACAATCGCATGGAAGCCCATCGTGTTTTCCTCTTCGTGAACCTGCCAGTAGGTGAAGTCGCCATAGTCTTCGAGGAAGAGGCCGGTGATACTCGCGAAGGGGTTCTCGACCACGGCGGGATCGAAGCCCATGATTACGCTGAGGCCGTCGACCGGCTCGGAATTGCTGAGGTAGACCATGAGGCCGGCCCTGTCATCACCCTGGTATACGTCGATGTTGCCGGCGGTGAACCGCAGCAGGTCTTCGGGCACAGGAGGCTCAACAGGTTCCACAACAGTTTCCCAGCTCCAGTCGCTGAGGAGATAGTGGAGCTCGTTGAAGGAGCTGACGACGAGGTCAAGGATTCCGTCACCGTCGAGGTCGGCCCTGCAGATACGGCCGGCTTCCGGAGTGTTGAGGACCTCTTCTCCAGTTCCCTGGCCGTAGTTGGCTCCCAGGCCGTTGTCTTCAAAGAGAAAGACCCTGCCGGGGGCTCTCTGGGCGAGAGCCAGGTCGATATTGCCTCGTCCGGAGAAATCACCAGAGACGAATCGATTCTGGATGTTGCCGGAGGAGGTGGGGGTCTCGCTCGAGGCCGAGAACGCGCCAGTTTCACTGTCCTGTACGAGGAGCACGAAAGGAGAGTTGTCGGGATTATGGGCCTGCGGGAGCAGGACGAGTATGTCCGGGGTGCCGTCGCGGTTGAAGTCGTCGACCTCTACCTGGCTGGCCTCGACATCGGAATAGGGCACCACCTCGGGGCCGATGTTGCCGCCCGCCTCGGTGAGGTGGTAGCTCAGGCCGCCGGCGCTGTTGCCGTAGACGAGGTCAAGGTGTCCGTTGGAGTCAAGGTCGGCCGCGACCACGGGGGTCCTGGCGCGCAGGGTGTCACCAATGTAAACGGTCCGCGAGCTGCCGGAACCTGACAGGGTGATCCTGAGGCCGGCCTCGGTGTTCAGGACCAGGTCGCTCGGCGCCCTGTGGTCCAGGTCGGCGACGGTAATTCCCCTTACAGGTGACCTGGTATAGGTCTCAGGTCCTGCATCGAGGATGAACTGGCCCTGGGTCCTGGTATTGTTCCATACCGTCATGAGGCAGTTGTCCAGTCCCAGCAGGAGGTCGAAGTCTTCGTCCATATCTACATCGGACGCGGCGATGGAGAGGATCGTCCTTTCCATTTCGAAGCTCAGAGCATTTCCGAAAACGCCGTTTCCGAGATAGCTGACGACCTCGATCTTGTGGCCATCTTCACTGATGTACACGGTCTCCGGCCTGCTGTCGTTATCGAGATCGACGGTCAGCAGCTCGCGAGCGCCTTCCGTTGCCTGGAAGCTCACCTCTCGCCTGCCTTCTGCGGCGGGCTCGAAGGCGGCGGCGTGGAAGGTAAAGCTGTAGCCGGCAAAAGACTTGCCTTCAACACTGCTGATGCCATCAAGCAGGCTGACCGTTATCTTTTCGCCAGGGGAGTAGGGGCGCTGGGGGATTGCCCTCAGGCTCTGGCCGTTGCCGATGAGACTCTGAACGATGACAGGCACCCGGCCGCTGACCTCACCACTTACCAGGACGGAATCCCTGGTGGCGGTAAAAGGATTCAGGAAATCCGAGTAGCCGATCTCAATTTCCTGCAAAGGATGGACGCCCGTGGCGAAGGGTGACGGGCTGATGGTCTCGATCGTCAGATCCTCGACCTCGACCTCGGCCGGCGGCTCTGGTTCGGGCTCGACGGGCTCAGGCTCTACATTGCCCTCATCGGCATGGAAGCTGAAAGAGACAGGGTCGAGTGAAGTGCCCGCGGTCGAGCGGATATGAGAAGAAAGCTCTACAGTCACAAGCTCTCCTGGCTCGAACGTTTTTCCAGGGTGGAAGACAACCCTTCGGTTGGCATCGTCGTAGCTGTAGGAACCGAGGATGGTACCGCTCAGCTCACCAGTTACGGAGAAGCTGTCCTGGTGGACGCTGTTCATGTTGATCCGGTAGGAAAAATCTACCTCGATGACAGAGTCCTGCGAGACATTCTCAGCCCCATCCGGGGGTGAGTGATTCTCTACCGAAATGCGGGGCTTGAGAGTCTCCCGGCAGGAGACCATACAAAGACCCAGGATTGCGACACAAAGACTGAGACCCACTTTACGCGTCATAAATGTACTCATATCTATCAACCTGTTAGGCTTGATTTGAAACCTGTTGATACACTCACACTTCATTTGAAAACCCTTCACAGAGCTGAATACCGGCAGCATTTCTGCGGTAAACATATATAAATAAATAGGTTACAGACCACAAAGCCGGGATAGCCGGTGATGACCCAGATCATCCGACTGAATACATACCTTCGGACCGCTTTGCCCTTTGTCTACAGTTAGAATACCCCACGAGTGTTATTGGTCTTTCAGTTGACGGTAGTGGGAGAGATTCTTACCATAGGCCGTTCAAATCGCCCCTGTGGATCCTGTAAGTGAAGAATTTGGAGTGAGATGGAGGGCCCCGTAATGTTGTCGGCCTGTTTCGAAAAAGCCTCAGCACCAGTCGGATTTTTTGCAGTATGAGCGTACAAAACACCTTGCAGATTCAGGCCCATAGAACCTGGTTGATCATCCGATACTTTTATCTCTCGTTGGTTCAGTTCCGCAGGGAGTACGAGAGATATGAGAATAAGGTCATGAACTACTCGAGGATCAGCGGTATCGACCGTGAGTCCCTGCGTCTGAATACTGAGGAGCTGGCCGGATTGCTGGAGTTCAAGAGCCTGGAGTCGCTTCGTGATGGTTATATCCAGAAATTGAAGAATTTGTGCCATTCCGTATTCAGGACGGAAGATCGAACCGATCCGCTGGATCGGTATGTGTCGGATATCTTTCATGAGGTCTCGATCCTCAAGGAGGAGCATTACACGGTTAAGACCTATGCTCCGCAGTATGAGCGTGATTCCGACGAGGTTGAGCTGGGATTCATCCTCGACGACGCCCACACGGTGTTTCCAAAGAAGCTGGCGCAGATCCGTTACCTCTTCGGGAAGGCGCGGGAACGTATGGAGAAGATCCTGCCGGAGATGCGTTCCATGTCGATTGTCGTCAGGTCTCTCTACCTCCATCGAAGCGAGGATTTTATCCGCAACGCCTACCCCAAGGGACTGAAGGCCATCTATTCCCATATGTATCCTCTCGGAGCCTTTGAGGGCTATTACCAGGTGGCACAGAGCTTCTACCACTCGAGTTTTTTCCGCGAGGCGCTCAAGGCCTTCCGCCTTGCGGAAAATGAGTACTCGGCGGCCACGAGTCGTTTCAAGGAGCTGAAGCAGCTGGAAGACAACGAAGCGGGTTCCGGTAACGGGGAGGGGCTACCCAGGGATCCGCGCTGGACTATTCGATCGATCCGGGCAAAGATCGGTCGAATCCAGAAGCGGCGGGGAAAAACCCGAAACACGCGCATCAAGCCGAAGCGTTTTGATGCCGCGAAAGAATGAATAGTCGAGCTCTCAGTCCAGGTTCGGGAAACGAATGGTGCAGAATTTCGCAGATCGGCTTGATCTTTCCATCCAGCAGAAGAAAAGCTGCCTTGTAGTCGGCCTGGATCCTGTCCTGGAGCGCCTCCCGAGAGAGGTGCTCTCTCAGGGCGGTGTGCCGGCGGTGGGAGAGCCGGGCTGGACCGCCA
>JAKUSY010000201.1 GCA_022451445.1 Planctomycetota bacterium | reverse complement strand
GTCGTCGAGAAGCTGGAGAGAGTTCGCATTGAGGAGGCCGGAGAATGAGAGTCTTGCTGAGGGAGCTGATGAGAGGAGAGCGTTTTGACCTCGAGCTCGACGGAGTTTCCGCCGCCGGTTTTGTAAGCTGTTCGGGACTTCAGAGCAGCCGCGAGGTGCTGGAATATCGCCAGGGAGGCTCGGACACGGTCGAGCTCTTCGAGGACGGTCCCGGAGCCGGCCGCCTGGTCCTCGCGCGGGGCCTGACGTGTGACTCCGAGCTCTGGAGCTGGTACGAGAGCGCCCTGCCCCGCAGCGGGGCGGTCGTGCTGCTGGATGAAGATGGAAATGAGAGCATGCGCTGGAGCTTTCGAGGCGCCCTCGCCGTTGCCTGGGAAGGTCCACCGCTGGATGCGCGCAACCCGGAGATAGCTCTCGAGAAGATCGAGATCGCCTACGAAGGACTGGAATGCAAGAGAACCTGAACGAGCTGGTGAAGGCGGAGCTGACGCATCTCGACACCCTCGAGACCGTCACGGTGGACTGGAATCCAAACAAGTACACGGTGTCCAAGCGCAGGCAGCTGGCCGCAGCCGGTATGCGGGGGGCGTCGCCCGCTCCCTGCGAAGAGCATTTCTCCACACAGCTCTTTCTCGATTCGACCAGGCGGGCGCCGCAGGAGAGGAACCTGCGTGAGCTCGCCCAGAAGCTCGAGGGCTGGATGGATGCGGACTCCGCCGCCGGCCTTCCCCCCAGGATCGTTTTCCTCTGGGGGCCCTTCCGGTTCGCCGGCTATATCGAGCAGCTCGATGAGGAATGGGTGCGCTTCGATCCCGACGGAACCCCGGTACGGGGATTTATACAACTTCAGATGAGAGGCTGAGGGGACAGGAGCCCCTTCCTGATTTCATGACTGAAACCATCCGCCTGCTTCCGGCCGCCTTTTCGGGGTTGCGAGCCGCTCCCGGTGAACTCCAGGCCGCTCCCGTCTGCTCTGTCCTTCCCGATGGCGCGTCGCTTCTGTGCTGCGACCTCCTGCTGACGGCGGACGGCTCCGACCGGCTGGAGGTTCATTTCACCGCGTCCGTCGCCGCCGATGGGCCGTGGGCCGCCCTGCGGTTCTGCGAGACGGGCGGGGAGGTCGCGCTCGAACATGGCTCGGGCACCCTGTTTCGAGGCAGGCTCCACAGCCGGGGCCTGAGGCGGGACCGCGGCGCAGCGGTGGCGAGCATTACAGCCTGCGGCGATCACCGGGAGGTCGCCGCGGCACTGCCGCCCAGGACCTATTACCAGCATTCGGATTCGGAGCTTGCCGAGACGATCGCCGCTGATCTGGGACTGTGCTCCCGGGTGGAGGCCACCGGCGAGGTGCTGGAGCGCATCGAGTGCCCCGGCGACAGGCTGGAATTTCTGCGAGATCGATCGAGGGCCATCGGCTTCGAGTTCGCGGTCACCTCCGGCATCCTCTTCTTCGCCTCGAAGCTTCCGGCCTGCCGGGAGGTTCCCGGGCTTCCATCATCGAGGGGCATGCTCGGCGGAGGTGCCGGGGTGCTCGATTTCAGCATGGAGGATCGAGCGGATCGCGGCAGGGGGGGAAGCTTCGAGGTCAGCGGGGATCCGGGGTGGCGTCCCCTGCAGGAGCTTGAAATTCTCGGGATGGGCGAACCCCTCGATGGCTGCTACCGGGTCGTCCGGGCGCGGCATTGCTGGGATCATCTCGGCTACAGGACCCGGGTCGATTATCTCGAGGACAGCGTGGATCTCGATTCCTGGAGGGGAGGGCAGGGATGGTAGAGCGGGTCGCGGATACGTTCTTTGACGGTTGGCGGTACCCGGAGAGCCCCGCGGATGTTCTCGAGGAGCGCCTGCGGCTTATTCTCGAGGTGCGGCCCGGTGAGAGACCGCTGCTGCCCTCTTTCGGGTGCAGGGTACACGACCTGGAGGCTATCGACTCGGAGCATGAGCGCCAGGTCGCCGCCGTACTCATCGAGGAGGCCCTGCGCGACTGGGCCCCCTGGGCCGGCGTACGCCGGGTCAGCCTGCTCGATGTGGAGGAGGACAGGATACGGCTGAGGTTGACTGGCAGGATGCCCTCCCTGGAGCTCAGCTTCCACAGGCGGGAGACGGCCGGATCCCGGACCACCGTGAAAGGGAAACCATGAGCTCTGAAAAATCCGGGAGCTGCCCGGAGGAAAAACCGGCCAGGGCGCGTGAGGCTCTCGACAGGCTCGAGCGCGAGGCCGCCAGCCGTCTTCCCGGCTGGAGCTCCAGGGGGATCGACGATCCGGCGCGGGCTCTCCTGGAGAGCTTCGCTGTCGTGCTCGGAGAGCTCAGGGGCGAGCTGGATGAGAGCGCAGCTCGGCTCCTGCCCCGCCTGCTGGCGGAATTGGGGCACGAGCCTCTCTGGCCCAGGGCGGCGAGCTCCGCCGGGAAGCTCCATGGGAAGCAAGGGCTGGGCGGCGCAGGGAAGGTCCCGGCTGGTACGGCGGTGACGGCATCCAGGAGGGAGGCAGGGGAGAGAAGGGTCTATTTCGAGACCGCCGCCGATGCCTGGGTCAGCCCCGCGAACCTGGAATACGCCGTGGTGCTCGAGGGAGCTGAGGCCCGGCCGCTGCCGGTCGATGGGCAGGGCGCCGGTCCTACCAGGCTCTTCGGCTCCGACAGGCTAGATCATCATCTCTACCTCGGGGATGTCGAATGGAACGAGGTGCGGCGCTATAGCGCTGAGCTGGTGCTCGAGTGGCCCGGCGTCCCCGGAGCTCTTCTCGAGGGTGAATGGGAGTATTCCAGCGGCACCGGGTGGCGCCTGCTGCCGGTTGACTTCAGCCAGAGCGTAAACACGATGGGAGAGCCCCTCGTTCGGATGCGTATTCACGGTCCCTTGCCGGATATGACCAGCCGCGAGATCGAGGGCTTTGAAGCCCCCTGGATACGCCTGCGGTTGCCGGCCGGAGGTCCTGTCTCGCTCGCGACGCCGACGATGGTCTGGTCGCTGAGAAGGGACAGGAAATCGAAGCAGAAGAAGCCGCTCGGCAGAACCCCGGAGCGGCTCTTCCTGCATTCCGGCGATTCCTGGCAGGACCATTCGTTCGCTTCCGACGGTGCCCTGGAGCTTGCGGGCCTGGCGCCGCGAAGCCGGCCCGCTGTCTATCTCGGCTGGGACCGCCCTGAGTCGGCCAGCCTCTATTGGCAGTCGGCGGGCATCGGGGACTGCCTGGATGCGGAGCATCCCCGGCTGGATTGGGAATTTTCCTTCGAGGATTCCTTTCGAAAGCTGGCGGTGGCTGACCAGACGGGCGCCTTTACCCGCAGCGGAACGGTCTCCTGGGAGGCTCCCGGGGAATGGGGCCGGCGTCGGCTCTTTGGCCGGGAGCTGTACTGGGTGCGGGCGAGCTGGTCAGCCGGGCTCTACCTGAGCCCCGCGCTCGTCGACGAGGTGATACCCGGGGGGGTGGAGGTCGTCGAGGGCCGACTGGTCGGCAGCCAGCCCGCCACATTGCAATTCACGGGCTCGGCGGCGGTGCTGCCTCCTCATCCCGAGGGAGACTTCGAGCCCTTTGGGAGCCTCAGCCTGTCGAGCTCCACAGCCGGGGGCGGCTGGAAGACCTTGCGGCTTCAGCCCGGAAAGAGTTTTCCGGAGCCCGGCAGGTTTCGCTTGCGCAGGATGTCCGACGGCGGGGTCGAGGTTCTTGCCGGCGAGGTCATCGAGGGTCCTGTGAAGGTCAGGATCGAGGGGCTGCGTACCGGCATCGGCAGGGCCGGAGCGGAATTTCGCGGCAGGCTCGATGTGTTGGAATTTGAAATGGATGGTCTCGAGGGTATTTCCAATCCGGTCGCCATCCTGGATGGTCGCGGGACCGAATCCTCCAGGAACTTCCACCGCCGTCTCGCTGTTGAAAATTCAGGCGGCTCCGCGGCGGTGAGCGGCGCTGACTACCGCAGGCTGCTGCGCGCGGTGGAGCCCGGGCTCTCTCGACTGGATGTGGTGCCGCATCCGCTTCGCTCGGCCGAGGTCTGGGTGATTGCCTGGGGAGCGGCTGCGGAGGCCGGCTCCCGGGGCCGCGAGCCCCTTGGCTCTCAACGTCTCAGGGCTCTCGAGCGCTATCTCCAGAAGAGGGTGCCCCTGGGAACGGTTGTCCACGTTGTCGAGGCCCTGGAGATACCCTTCAGGTTGCGCATGGAGGTTGAGGGGACCTTGTCTTCCCAACGGCGGGAGGAGCTTGTCGCGGAGCTCTCGAGCGTTCTGCATGAGGAGCTCGATCCGCTGACAGGGGGTCCTGACGGCGATGGCTGCTCCCTGGTCTCGGCGATCTCAGCGACGGATTTCCAGGCGCTGGTGGGTGATGTTCTCTTCGCGGCGGGTGATACCAGGCCGCTGGCGCTGCGGGTGGAATCGGCGCTCGGTGCCGGCACTGTCCTTGACCTTCCGATCGCGGTTCCGGTGCTCGAATCCATCGAGCTCGAGGCGCGTCGGCAAGAGGTTCCAGCCGCCCCTGAAGGCGAGGGCGTGAAATGATACAGCCGGACAAGACAGCGGCCGGGCAACTGGGTGAGCAGCTCGCTCCCGCCTATCATCGGGCGGGGGGAGAGACCCTGGCAGGTTGTCTGCGGACGGCCCAGGCTCTCATTGACGAGATGGCCGGGCTGCTCAGCGGCGAGGGACGCGAGGATGCGCGGTTTCGCGAACTCCTCGACAAGGCGGGGGACCTGCTTGATGTTCCCTCCGGTGTCGGAACCACGCAGCTGGGACTCCTTTCCCTTCTTTCGCGGAGCCTGCCGAGACCCGGGCTCTGGCCGGGAGTCAGCCTCGACGGGCTCTCCGGCCGCCGGGTGAAGGTTCGGGGCCCCGGTTCGCGGGGAGGATTCGTTCTCGCCTGGACCCGCTCCCAGCTGGAGGAACCTCCGCCGGAGGCTCCTCTTACGGCGGAACTTCTTCCACCCGGTGTGGAGGCCCAGGCGGTGGTCCTCGACGAGGAGCCGGGGGCCGGTACGCCCCTCGTCGGGCGGGTCATCAGGGCTGAGCTGTTCTGGCAGGGGCGGGGATAATACCGGCCGCCACCCGTAAAAAACCCCGGTCCGGAGAGAAGTGCTCCGAACCGGGGCATTCCGGTTTCGCGGCTGGCTGTATCGCGGCCCTAATTGACCCGGCCGGGTCTCGAGCAGGTCGGGTTGGATTCTTCGCAGCCCAGCTTGTAGCTCGGGATTCCCGGTTCGTAGGTTTCACAGATCGGGTTGGGACCATCCCAGGTTGCCGGCGGTACCCCTCCGAGGAAGAGGAACTGCAGGAGCTGGACGGCATCGGTCAGATTGGGGCTCCCGTTTCCATCGGTGTCGCAGGCCGCCATGCAGCCGGGCCTCTCACCGCCGATGAAGAGGAAATTGAGCAGGTAGACGGCGTCGGAGAGCTGCGGGTTGGTGTTGCCGTTGCGGCAGATGGAGCGGACAAAATAGATGGGTCCGGCGGGTCCCCCCGTGTCGCAGACATCTCCCATCCCGTCCTCGTCCTCGTCGGCCTGGTCGGGGTTGGCGGCGTTGATGCAGTTGTCGCATTCGTCGCCTACACCATCACCATCGGCATCTTCCTGGGCCGAGTTGGAAACATCCGGACAGTTGTCCTCGTGGTCAAGGACATCGTCTCCATCCGAGTCGATCTCCTCGGTGCAGAGGATTCTGTCGGATCCGTAGCAGCCTTCCTCCATGTAGCTGAAGAACTGGAGGACGATCCTGTCCCCAGCGACCGTACCCTCGACAACGGCCTCCTCGACTCTTTGCCCTATACTCTCGACGTATTCCGGCTCCAGCTCGCCGGAGCGCAGCACATAGATATCCAGGGAGTAGTAGGGAACGTTGTTGGTCCAGGTGGCGGTGGTTCTTCCGTCCCCTGCCGGATCGTAGGAACAAACCGCGACGCCCTCGATCGGATCGGTATAGGGAGACTCAGGAAGAATAGTGATCCCCAGCACGGTAAATTCGCTCGCTCCCTCCGGAGCCGCGCAGACACCCTGCACTCCGATTGAAAAGTTGCCGGTAGGCATGCCGCCAATATTCACGCCGCCGGGGTTTGCGTCTCCAGCAAAGGGCAAGGTGGCCGGTTGACCGCCC
>JAKUSY010000200.1 GCA_022451445.1 Planctomycetota bacterium | reverse complement strand
GGCCGTTCGGGGCGCCCTATGCGGGTGGCCGGGGCGTGTTCCCGCGGCTGCTGACGTGTTTTCTCAGGGATGATTCCCTGGGGGTGTTCGGGCAGTCGGTCCAGGTGGGGGCATCCACGATGATATTGTTCGGCCTGGCGGTCGCCATCGTTGTGGGATTGCTGGGGCTTTACTTCAGCACAGATCGCGAGGAAGGCACCCTGGCGGGCAGGCTCCTGGATGAGCGTCAAGCTCTACAGGGCGCGGCTGGCGCGGGGGGAATCCAGGATGGCCGGACATCGTTGCCCGCCGGAAGGAGAGGCTCAGCTTCGAAACCCGGAGGCTCGGTTCGCACTTCCACGAATCCGGCTCCACGGGTGGGGCGCCCGGGTGGTGGGGCCATTCCGGCCAGGCCTCTCTGGAGCCGCAATAGTGCATCCGGGACTGGGCAAACTCCGAGCGCCGGCCGTTCTCCGGTGCGGAAGGTCGAGGGGCCCGCGGCTGCGCGAGCCGAAATTTTTGTGACGACATCGGCTACTCGCTGGCTTCGAGTCCGGGACCTGATGGGTAAGGAGGAGTGCGCCAAGCTCCTCGATCACCTCACGCGCCTGCAGCAGCATCTCAGGGAGAAGAACGGTTGCGTTGATGGGTCAATAGCCTGCAAAGAGCTCAAGAGCAGGGTGAAAGAGAGGCATGGGGAGCAGCTCTACGCGGTGGACATCGGGCCGTTCTCTTCGTGGAATTTCGCGCAGCAGGCCTCGGCGGTACTGAAAGAGGCGACCCGCAAGGAGCCCTGGGTGTTTCACAACAAAAAAGATTATTTCGCCGAGAGCTACCCGCGAAAGCCCTGAGACGGGCTCACCCGCATTTCTTTTCTGTGCGGGCGTGAAGGAGGCGCTTTTTAAGCTTCCTGCAATGTTGCAAGTAGCGAGTATGTCCCGGTTATAATTTCGGCATGAAACATCGATCCGAGTGCATACCATGCTGCCTGCAGCGTGTTCTTCATGCGGCCAACCTCATCACCGACGATGAGTGGCTCCATCGAAAGATCCTCTCGGATTCGATGCAGGATCTATGCGAGGTGGATGACCTGGCTTCTCCCGCGGAGGTTGTCCACCAGGTTTTTCATCAGGCCGGGAGGGCGCTGGGAGTTTCGACCCCCTACGAGGCCGACCAGAAAAAATGGGTGGAAAAGGCCAGGGGTAGTGAGGAGTCCATTCGCGCGGCTATCCAGGAGTCAGGCGACCCTTTTCTCGCCGCGCTCAAGCTCTCCGTCGCCGCTAACCTGATCGATTGTGAATTCCGTGACCGGCTCCAGCCCGGTTTTTCTTTGCAGGCGCTTCTTGCCGATCTCGATCATATCGAGCTGGCGATCGACCACTCAGAGGATCTGAAGCAGGCCGTTTCGGATGCCTCGAAGATTCTCTTCATTCACGAAACTGCGGGCGAGCTGCTCTTTGATCGTCTCCTGATCGAGACCTTTGAAAAAGACCCGGGGGCTGTCGTCTCTGTGCTCCGCTCGGTTCGCAGTCTTGGAGGCGCGATCGAGGAGGATGCCTTGAGTGTCGGGTTGGACACGGTAGCTACCCTCAGCGATCCCGGAGTGGATTGCAGGGGGCTTCGCCTGGACTCGAGTTCTGATAAGTTCAGAGAAGAATACAATTCAGCTGACCTGGTAATTGCCAAGGGGCAGGCGGCCTTTGAGACAATAGAAGATGCCACGGGTGGGGCGCCGAAGGAGCGGAGAGCCCTTTTCTTCCTCCTGAGAGCCAAATGCGCTGTTATCGCGGGTGAATTGGGGGTTTCGCCAGGAGATTGTGTCGTTGAACGCGGCTGACGGCCGCGGTCAGGATTTCAGGTTTTCTTTTTAAACTCCTTCTTGAGCGCATCCGCTCTCGGTGATAGACTCCTCGCTTCATCATTGTGAGTACTAACCCGGAGAACCACTCATGAGTATCCATAGAAGTCTTGTCAGCAAGAGCAGCCTCGGCCGTTCTCGCAATGTGCTGACTCGCTATGAGCGGATTCTCGAGATGCGCAAGCTAAACAGCTGGGACGAGGAAGAGGGGAGACCCTACGGTCTTCCCAAGGTCAAGGTGGTGAAGGTCAAGAAGCGCGTCAAGAAGAAGAAGGAAGACGAAGCCGCCCTGACCGAAGGTGAAGGCATCGAGCTCGCCGAGGGTGCCGTTGAGGATGGCGGAGCCCCTGCCGAAACAGCTGAAGAATAACCGCCTTCAGCGGACTCGCCTCTCTTCTTCGCCCGGGTTCCGGCCTCCGGTTTCTTCTTTCTCCAGGCTGTAAATGCCGGGGAAGCCTCCCCGGGTTCACAGGTCAGGCTTTTGTTAGTCTCTCCTGGTTGCCTTCGGCTCCCCGGAGCAGGCGCGAGGGGCGCAGGATCAAAAAGATTGCCCCATTTGTTTTTCCCGTTGACGCTCATTGTGGGCACCGTTAACATTGGATTTGTTACTTTTTATACGGTGCGGACTGTGGTGTGGGAACTGGTATAGGTCTGGTACCAGCGTGAATTTGAATTTTCCTACCATGTCCTGGAGCGGTGCGAGGTTTGAGCACTCTTCGTCAGAAGCTGTTGATATTGAATAAGTAACCTGAATGTATCGGACAGGGGACGGGACTGGGGATATGAGGAAAAACAGCCGGCCAACCGGTTGTGGAGAAAAAACAAGAAATAACAAACGGGCTGTTAGGGGAGGACTTTATTGAAAGATTTCCTTCTTTTCACTTGTGAGTCCAAATTTAAGAAAGGAGGACTCTGGCCAAGGCAAATAGCGCAAAGAAACCTCAGCTTGATTGCTGGGGTCAACTGGCCTTGTCGGAAGAAATCGTCTCGCGGATTGGATTTCCTCGAGTTTTGTCCGAACGCCTGGCTGGTGGAATGAGGTTTAACGTAAGAAATTGCTTTAATTTGTATCAGTGCGGCACTTTGAGATGTGCCGAGTGAGAAAATGTTTTTTTCAGGAGAAATACCAATGAAACGCTTGTTTGGATGGGTAGCCGTATTTCTGCTTTGCTGCACATATCTTCCTGCTCAGGTAGTTCAGGAGTTCTGTGTAGGCCAAGCCAACTGTATTCCCGATCGTATGGAAGTTGTCTTCGATTCGACCGGCAACTCCGCCCTAACCCTCGCCGATGGCCAGGCCACGTTCGACGTGACGGTACAGACCGCCACCGTGTCAGCCGGCGTACAGGGCTGGTCCTACGGCCTCGCGCACGATGGCGACTCGTTCTCGATCGCCGACAGTGCCTGTGCGGGTGCGGGACTCGATTACCTTTGTGGTACCGAGGCCGAGGCTGCGCTGGTCAATCCTTTCTTCAACGTATCGACCCGCGTTGGTCCCGCCCAGAACTCACCCTCCGGATTCATCTCCGCGGTGGTTCTCTCCTTTATCGCTCCGGCGACCCTGCCCACGGGGCAGACCAACTCGCTGGCGAAGTTGACCTACAACGTAGACGCCGTTCCGGATGCGAGCAGCCTGATCAGGCTCGCCGACGATGAGCTCAGCAACAACGGCCCGACCGTCGCGCTGAACATCACCGTTGCTGGCGAGGCGAAGCTGCCCGAGACCCTGGTCCATGCTGAGGTCTCTCCTCCCGGCGCCGCTGCCGAAGACTGCGCCAACGGCGTGGATGATGATGGTGACGGAGATGTCGACTGTGACGATGCCGATTGCGCCGATGCGGCCAATTGCGAGGTCGTTCCGGTTGGCGCCTACGGGTTCAGCTTTGGCACCGATGGTGATGGGCAGACCGTCATCAACATGTCCAATGCCGCTCCCGCCCTCGCGTTCCAGCTTGGTGTTTCTGTTGGTGAGGATACCGTGTCCTTCTCGGGCGCCCTGGGTACCGACGCCAACCGTCTCGTCGAGCTCCTTATCCCCGATAGCCTCGGCGGTTCGCACGATGTGAACAACGGACTTACCGTTGGCGCCGCCGCCGCCGCTCCCGGCGAGATCAATGGGATCGTTCGCGGCTCGGCTATCGCCGGGTTCGAGGGTGGGGATTTCCTCGCCTTTGACCTCGCCCCCCTCGTCGGTGGCCCCGGCTTCTTTGTCGGTTACGTTTCCGACCTCGATGACGATGCCAACCAGATCCCCGCGACCGCCGATGGCGCGTCGAACCAGATCCTGACGGTCAGTGCCGAAGCTCCTCCTCTTCCGGTTGAGGACTTCTTCCGCGGTGACGCCGATGGCAATGGCCGGATCAACGTCGCTGACGCTGTCCTGATCATCCAGGTCGTTGTTGGTAATCTGAACGCCGTGTACAACTGCCCGGACGCTCTTGACGCCAATGATGATGGCAGCGCCAATATCGCCGACGCGGTCCCCGTCCTTCGCTGGGTCTTCCAGCGTGGCGCGGCGCTTCCCGCTCCCTTCCTGGGTTGCGGTGCCGATCCCACAGACGATGACCTTGGCTGTGAAGAAAGCAGCGCTACCTGCGCCGCTGGCTAAGCCTCCTATCACGTCGATTAAACGCCCCGATGATCCGAATGGATCGCCGGGGCGTTTTCTTTTGCGGGGAGATTTCCGCTCCCCGTCGTAAGAAAGGCGCCGTGAAAGAGCACGCAGTCCTGCAGGTTTTCGCCGTATTGTCGAGAGCCCTCGTCCGCATTTTTTTTCCTCCAAGTTGCTTTTGTGGGGGTGGGTAATATATAAATCAGCAACTGCTTGCAGGCGCCCGGCTTCAGAGGAGCTTTGTTGAACTGGGCGGAGCGGAGATTGTGTACTCGTTGCGGGTATTTCCCGGCGGCTGGGCGTTTCATCACCAGCTGGATTACCGGGTTGCATAGCGCGGGCTTGGTTACGTTTTAAGACTGTCCCTGTCGGAAATGGCGAAGAAAAAGAAGAAGAAGAGAACCCCGCGGCGCCCGAAGGATGAGCCGCTGATCCCCATCGTGGATGTTGCCCTCCACGTAACCGCGCGGCGGCGCTACCTCAATTACGCCATGAGCGTTATCACGTCCCGGGCCCTGCCCGATGTCCGGGATGGATTGAAGCCCGTGCAGCGGCGGATACTCTATACGATGCGCAACGAACTTCGGATCGGCCCATCGACCAAGCCCCTGAAGTGCGCCCGCATCGTCGGTGATGTGCTGGGTAAATTTCATCCGCATGGGGACAGCTCCGTCTACGAGGCCCTTGTTCGCATGGCCCAGGACTTCAGCCTGCGCTACCCGTTGATCGATGGACACGGCAACTTCGGGTCCATCGATGGCGATTCGGCCGCGGCCTATCGCTATACCGAGGCGCGGCTGCAGAAGCTGGCCATCGAGCTCCTCGAGGAGCTCCCGAAGGAGACCGTGGATTTTCGTCCGAACTACGATGGCAAAACACGCGAGCCGATCGTTCTACCCTCGAGGATCCCCAACCTGCTGATCAACGTGGAGACGGGTAGCGCCGTTGGGATGGCGACCAATATACCTCCGCACAACCTTGGCGAGGTGGCCGAGGCCTGCGAGGCCCTGGTGCGCAGGAGGCGGCTCAAGGTCGCCGATCTCCTGAAGTTCATCAAGGGTCCCGATTTTCCCACCGGGGGTCAGATCCTGAATACCCGCCGTGAGCTCAGCAAGATCTACCGGGAGGGGCACGGCTCGGTGAAGGTGCGTGGAGAGTACAAGCTCGAGGGGGGAGTCCGCAGGCCGAGGATCGTCATCACCTCGATCCCCTACATGGTCCAGAAGGATGTCCTGGTGCGCTCGATCGGAGAGCTGATCGGCGCCCGCAAAATTCCCCAGATCAACGATGTCCGCGATGAGTCGACCACCGATGTTCGCATCGTACTCGAGATGAAGCAGGGGGCTGAGCCTGACGTGGTGATGGCCTATCTCTTCAATAACACGAACCTGCTGAACAACTTCAACGTCAACCTGACCTGTCTCATCCCCGCCTCTGATGAGGACCCGGACAGGTGCAAGCCGGCCCGTCTCGATCTGCGGCAGATCCTGCTGCACTTCATCCGGTTCCGCTACAAGGTGGTGGTCCGCCGCCTCGAGCACGACCTGCGCCTGCTTATGGAGCGTATCCACATCCTCGAGGGTTTCAAAAAGATCTTCATTGCTCTCGACACGGCGATCAAGATCATCCGCAACTCCAACGGTCGTGAGGACGCGGCGAAGAA
>JAKUSY010000020.1 GCA_022451445.1 Planctomycetota bacterium | reverse complement strand
GCTGCCAAGCGGCCTGCTCGGACTGGTTACGGCCGGAATGCTGGCGGCCTTCATGTCGACACATGACAGCTACCTGCTGTGCTGGAGCTCGGTGCTCACCCAGGATGTCTTCGCCCCCCTGGGCGGCGACCGGATGTCGACCGCCCAACGTCTGAAGCTGACACGGGGACTGATCTTCGCTATCGGCATCTTTCTGCTCACCTGGAGTCTCTGGTACGATCTTGGCCAGGATCTCTGGGACTACATGGCCGTCACCGGCGCGATCTACTTCACCGGCGCCTTCGCCCTGCTCGTGGCCGGACTGTACTGGAAAAGAGCCAGCCGCGCCGGTGCGTACCTCGCGTTGATCTCCGGGCTGTCTGCAGTGCTGGGCCTGAAGCCCGTGCAAAATACGCTGGAGGTCGATTGGGCCAGTGAAACGGTCGGCATCACGACCGTTGCGGCCAGCACGCTGCTGATGGTCCTGGGCTCGCTGCTCTTTCCAGACCACGTGAACAAGGAACCCGGAAGCGAAACAGGCAAAGAGGAGATGACGGCATGATGGGATCATGGGCAACCTTCTGGGGCTGGCTCCTCGGGGCCAGCCTTGTCCTCTTCGCGGTGATCTCGGTCGTCGTCACCATCGGCGGCTTACGGGACATCCGGGCGCTGCTGGAAAAGGCCGGCAGCGGCGATGAAGATGGTGGCGGCGATCCCGAAGGAGGGGAAGAATGAACCGGCTTCTCCCGACAGCCGCCCTGTTGATCCTCCTCCTGCCCGCCTCCCCCGCGGTCGGTGAGACACTCGATGGAAAACTCCACCATCTGCGCTCCGGAAAGACCCGCGAGTGGAGCGAGTTTCCCGCCACCGCCGAGAGCGACCGGCTCGAGCTGAGCTTCGAGGCGGCAAAGAACACCGCCGCCGCGACGCTGGTGCTGCGCCAGCGCGACGTCAAGATGGCCTGGCGGGTGGTGCTCAACAAGAAGCGCCTCGGCCAGCTGATCCGTGATGAGAATGACCAGCTCATCCGGTTTGCGGTGGCGCCCGGGACGCTCCAGGACGGCGCCAACCACCTGCGGATCATCCCCTCGGCGCAGCACGGCGATGACATACTCGTCGGCGAGATCCGTCTCGAACCGCGCGCTCCAGCCGTCTTCCTCCATGAGGCCAAAGTCCATATCCGGGTGCTTGACTCCGACAGCGGCAAGGCGCTGCCCTGCCGTCTGACCATAGCGGCCGACTCAGGCGCCCTGGCGCTCCTCGGCGCCGAATCGAACGAACGCCTGGCCGTACGCACGGGCGTGATCTACACAGCCGACGGCAAGGCGAGCTTCGGACTCGAAAGCGGCAAATACACGATCTGGGCCGGGCGGGGCTTCGAGTACGGAATCAGCAAGGCCGTCATCAAGGTGAGGCCGGGCGACCGGATCAGCCGCACCCTGGAGATCCGCCGCGAGGTACCGACGCCGGGGCTGGTGAGCTGCGACACCCACATCCACACCGTGACCCACTCGGGCCACGGCGACTGTGATATGCCCGAACGCATGATCACCATCGCCGGCGAGGGCATCGAGCTTCCCATCGCCACCGACCACAACAAGCACATCGACTACGTACCCACGGCGCGCAAGCTCGGCCTGCTGCGTCATTTCACGCCGGTCATCGGCAACGAGGTCACCACCCGCCACGGCCACTTCAACATCTTTCCGATCGCCCCCGGCGTCAAACCCCCGAACCACACTCCGGAGGACTGGAAAACCATTTTCAGAAACATCCGCGGCGCCTCCGGCGGGAAGCCCCAGGTGGTGGTCCTCAACCATCCGCGCGACGTCCATGGCGACTACCGCCCCCTGGGGCCGCTGCACCACAACGAGGCGGTCGGCAGGAATCTCGATGGCGAGCTGCTCGAGGCCAATGCCATCGAGATCATCAACTCCGCCGCCCTCCACTCCTCTGCGATGCGGGTCTTCCGCGACTGGATGGCCCTGCTGAACAGTGGCTTGCGGATCACCCCGATCGGCTCGAGCGACTCACACGAGGTCTCGGCCAAGATCGTCGGCCAGGGAAGAACCTACATCGCCTGCGATGACAGCGACCCCGGCAGGATCGACGTCGCCGCCGCCGTCGAGAGCCTGCTTGCCGGGCGGGTCTCGGTCTGCCTCGGGCTCCGCGCCCCCAGCCGCGGAGCGACCCAGCGCGGCCCCGGCGACCGCCTGCTCTCACCAGGCGAAGAAATTCGTGTAGAGGTCGAGATCCTCGGCCCCTCCTGGTCCCGCCCGGACAAGGTCGAGCTCTTCAGCAATGGAGCGAGCATCAGGAAGGCCGCCATCTCCGAGGCCGACGCCCGGCGTCCCGGCAGCAAATGGAAGCTGACCTGGATCATCCCGAAGCCCTCGCACGACATCCATCTCGTCGCCGCCGCCACCGGCCGCAGTGAGGCCTTCCCCTTCCACCCGATCGCCAGGACCTACCAGCCCGCGACACCCGACTGGCAGCCCTATATCTTCGGCTCGAGCGGCGCCGTCTGGGTCGATGGAGATGGAGACGGCAAGCCCACAAGCGCACGTCGACATGCCACATGGCTCGCAGATGGTGTCGAGGACTCCCTCGATGCCGTCATCGGAAAGCTCGCGTCCTGCGATGAGGCCGTGGCGGCCCAGGCCGCCTCGGTGCTGGATGATCGCGGTGTAGATATCGAGAGCGCGAAGGCCCGCCGCAGGATCGAGGGAGGCTCCGAGGCCGTACGCCTGGGCTTCCGATCGTACCTCGAGGCGAAGCGCCTCTCGAGCGCGGCCCTCGAGGCGACGGGCGCGGGGGAAAAATAAGGCCGCGCTCAGGGCGTGCAGGCGTCTTCGCAGCCGGCAATCGGTACGCACTCGATACCCAGCGCCGGCGGAGCGCCTCCCTGGTAGAGGAAGTTGAGCACGTAGATCGCGTCCGCCATGTGGATCGTGCCACCGCCATCGCTGTCGAGAAGCGCACGGTTGCCTTCATCGGCGGCCGAACCATCCCCGCAGGGAAGCTCGGCCGGGGTGCCCTGGAAAAGGTAGGTCAGCACACTCACCGCGTCGGAGAGATTCAGTACGCCATCCTGGTTGACGTCGCCGGGCATCTGCAGCCCTCCGGCGGGCTCGACCTCGCCGTCATCGGCGGTTCCCGGCGTCCCCAGGCGTCTCGAGCTCGCTCGCCAGCTCGCCTCGTCACCCCAGTCCCCCAGCGGCAGGCTCGTATCGCGGATCACCAGTGAGTAGCCTTCGCCATCGGTCTGCGGATGCCAGGTGTCGCGGTAGGCGAAATCGTGAATCGGCACCTCCAGCTCGCCGAGGAATTCGATCGTCTCGGTCCTGTCGCTGAGGCTGCCGGAGAAGTCCCCCAACACCGTGATCCCCTCGGCACCGTAGCGCGCGGTGAAGGCCTCGAGATCTCCGACGAGGACGCCGTACTCGCCCGCGCCGAGCGCCTGCCCCTCCTCGAACTCGAAGCGGACTCCCCGGCCGAATTTCATGCCCGCCAGATCGAGAGGTTCGGTGCCGATATTCTGGAACTCGATGAACTCCATGTTCGTGGCGCTGAAATTGTCTTCCGTGTCTTCCGCGAGGGTAGGATCGGGCGGGTGGTACATGAACTCGGTGATGCGCAGGGTCGGGATGCCGGTGACGAAGACCGCGCTGGTGGGCGGACTCCAGAACTCCGGACCGCTTCGAACCCGGGCGATCACCTGGGTATTCTCGGACAATACGATCGGGACCTCGTAGAGAAGGGCCGCCTCGCCCAGCACCGCCCGCGGCCCCTTCGGGTCGCTGCCATCGAGCGTATAATAGATCTGCCCTTCACCCTCCGAGGTGATCGTCAACTCGAAGCCCGGATCGATGAAGCCGCCGTCGGAGCTGAAGTCAGGGCCCGACGGCAGGCCGATCAGCTGTCCATCCATCCAGGCCACCCGGTCTTCGATCCAACCGCTCATCCAGACAATCTCGGCATCCCAGGTCGGGGCGATGAAGAAATTCGGCCAGACGTAGCTGCCGAGGATGTTCCATCTCTGGAAATTACGCTGCTGCGATTCACGCAGCTGGGCGGTTCGCTGCTCGACCGTGCCGAGCAGGTAGTCGAGGGTGAAGAGCTCGTTTCTCAGCTGGCGCCAGCGTTCATTGTAGAGCGCCCGGAAGCCCGCGGCATCCTGGAAGAGCCGGGCGTACCAGGGATAGTCGTTCGCGTTCAGCTGCGGGTAATACCAGCCCACCGGGTTGCCGCCGTTGAGATAGTTGGCGTTACCGAGCGAGAGGTTGTAGTCCCAGATCGGCCCCATGGTCAGCTTGCCGCCGCGGGGCTTGTACATGAAGGTGCTGAGACGGTAACCATCGATGTTCTTGGTCAGCTCCACCATGATGTGATGGTCGATGAAGGACATCACGTCGATATGGGCGGCGTAGCCGTTCTCGGGGTCCCGGAAGTTGCCTCCGTAGAGCGCCGCCTCGAAGGTGTTCATGAAATTGCGAATATAGGTCCGCTGCGCCGGGCGGATCAGCCGCTCCTTGGGGTAGAAGTAGGCCAGGCGCTGCCCGCGGCGCGTCGTGAAGCCCGTATCCCCGGGATCGAGGCGGTCCTTCTTGAGGATGTAGCCGCCCGTGATCTCCGGGGCGGACTCGTCTCCCGGCAGCAGGCGATCGATATCGACCCGGTCGCCATCGCGCTTGATCTTCTCCATGAAGACGTAGACTCCCATGTACTCGTTCGCGGCTGAGCCGATGCGGGAATTACGGCGGCTGTTCATGTAGACCTCGACGAATTTCGTGCGCACCGCGTAGCGCTCGATGTGGTTGCTCCACTCGTAGGAGAGCACGTTGCGCATGAGCGACTTGTCGGAATAGGGCGCGTGGAGGATCCAGTCGGACTCCGAGGGCAGGCCGAGGACCGAGACGTCGAGGTCCTCGTTCGCCTCGTCCCAGGTCTCGAAGGCGTATTGCTTTTTCGCGAAACCCAGCGAGCTCGAGCCGCGCAGCTTCATGCCGGCGCGCCCGACGTAGTCCGGCTCGCCGGTGATGCGGGCGCGGCCATCCTCGCCGACATCGATGAACTGGCAGAAGACCTGCGTATAGGTCCCCTCGTTGATGGCGCGGCCAAAGGTGTCGATGAGAACGATGGGCAGGTCCGAGGTGAAATTCCGTACCGAGTCCGCAAGCATCAGGTAGCTCCTCGCCACCGCCTCCCCGGGAAGCGCCGCCTCGACCCAGACCCTCGCGGTGAGGGTGGCGGCGGCCTCGATCGCCACGGGACCCGTATAGGCCTCGGAGGTCTCATCGGGGATCGTTCCATCGAGGGTATAGCGGATGACGGCGCCTTCAGCCGCGGTGGTCAGCTCCACGGCCAGGGCGCCCGGGTAGGCGCCCGAGTCATGGGAGAAGGACGGGTCCGGACTGACCGCGTCATAGCCCTGGCGGTTGGGGCCGCCAGGTGTCGGCTCCAGGAAATACTGGCGCACCTCGGCGTTGACCGGACCAAGGTCGATCAGCTCCAGGACGGGATTGATGAGAAAGTCGTTGCTCGACACCGAGACGTTGAGACCCTGGATTGCCAGGACATTGACGCCATCACGCAGCAGGGAGACGTGCTCGGAGAGGTCGAACTCCTCGAACTCCACCGCCCGCGTATCGGGATGGCTGCCGGTCGCATCGGAGTCCCAGCCCAGGCTGGCCGCAGGCGGGGCGTTGGCGCCGAGGATTCTCTCACCGTTGAGAAAGAGAACGAATCCATCGTCGTACTGCATGCCCAGGAGCATGGAATCGATCGCCGAGCTGTCCGCGACGCTGAAGGCGGAGCGAATGTAGACCGAGGTGTTGACCCGGTACATGGCCTCCTCGACATCGGTTCCGATCATCGGCGTGAAGCTCCTGGCCGAGGTAGGAGACCTCTCGAGGCCCACCCCGAAGGTGCCCTCGCGCCAGGAAGAGTCATCAAAGCCCGGCGCCACCCAATCGGGTCCGAGCATGGCATCGGGGGGAACCAGGACCCGCACCGCGGTGTCGAAATCCACCGCCCGGATGAACTCCGAGTCCGTCGCCAACCCCCAGGAAACATCGGATACCTGGCGGGGATATTCCGGAGCGAAGCCCGCCACGACCGTCGAGCCATCGGGTGTGATCATCGCCAGGAGCTCTCCCTGCCTCTCGAGCTTGAAGTTGGTATGAAGCTGTGAGTTCGGCAGGCGGCGGTCCTTGTCCGAGGCGAAGACCACCAGGTAACGCCGGGGCCCCAGGGTTATGGCGGGAAACTCCCACTTCGAGAGATCTTCGACATCATCGGTCAGCTTGTAGCCGGCCAGGTTGACCGCGCTGTCGCCGCCGTTGTAGAGCTCGATCCAGTCCTGGTACTCTCCATCCTCATCCTGCAGCCCCGAGCGGTTCACGCTCAGGATCTCGGTGATCACCAGGCCTTCCTGCCCCCACACGGGGGTGGCGGCGAGGAAAGCCAGCCATAGCAATAGCAGGGGTCGCCATCTTCTGGGATATCTCACTTTATCGCCTTCTCTGTTCAGCGGGACGTCTTCACCCTGGATTTCACAATGGGCGGGTGGAAAAAAAGATCCGCCTCCCGGTCCGGGCATCAAACTTTAAAGACCCATTCAACCCTCCCCAATGATATCCGCGAGAGTATTACCCTCAAAGTCCCAATTAGCTTTACAGCCTGCGTTTGAAGCAATACCGCCCGGAGAAACGCGAGAGCGCACAGAGAACCTTCCCAGCCATTCTGACAACAACCTTGTCATTATGATAGAATCCACCTCCGTCCTCGAATCGAGCCCCCAATCCTGCTGGAAAATCGATGAAGCTGCTCGGCAAAGCCCGTCGCTATCGAATTCTCGAAACCCTCGGCAAGGGCGGCAGCGGGACGGTCTACAGGGCCTTCGACTCGGTGGAGAAACGCGAGCTCGCCATCAAGGTGCTCAACGAGGACCTCTCCGCCTCGCTGGCCTCCCTTGCCGGCGATGAATTCAGGCTGCTGGCCTCCCATACCCACGCCAACCTGGTGCAGGTCTACGACTACGGCACCACGACCGACGGGCTGCGCTACTTCACCATGGAATTGCTTGAGGGGCAGGATCTCCTCGGCTACCTCGACGGGATCCTGCCCGATCGCTCCGGGCGCGGCGAGGCTCCCGCCCTGCGGGAGCTTCTCGACCAGGTGCTTGCCGCCCTCGACTACATCCACTCCAGGGGACTTGTCCACCAGGACCTGAAGCCCCAGAACATCCTGGTCTCAGAAAACGATGGAAGCCCCCGGGTCAAGCTCATCGATTTCGGCCTCTCCAGGACAACCGGTACGGAGAGCCGGGAGCTGTCGGGAACGATCGAATACCTCGCCCCCGAGATCCTCGAGGGCGGAGCCTCCACCGCTCAAGGTGACCTCTATTCATTCGGCATCATCCTCTATGAAATATTCCAGGGACGACCGCCCTTCCACGGCAAGCGGGCCGAGAAGATTATCCGGGGACACCTCAAAGACACCCCCGCCGAGCTTGATGCGATCGCGGAACCATATCGTGAGCTCGCCCAAGAGCTGCTGGAGAAAGACCCGAAGGCCCGGCCCGCCTGCGCCGAAGACGTGCGTCACCGCCTGCCGGGAGCGCGGGAGCGAAGCCTCCCTTCCCTGCCCGCCTTCTCGTCGGTCTTCGTGGGCCGGGAGGCGATCCTCTCCAGGCTTCTCGAGAGGCTGACCACCCCCGGGGAGGATGGACCGGCCGGAGCGCTCCTGCTCGGGCCGACCGGCATGGGCAAGACCCGGCTGCTGCGCGAGCTCCAGGTCAGGGCGCAGGTCCGCGAGACGGCGGTCTACATGGAGACCTGCAGAGAGGAGGACCGCCCCGGAGCGCTCCTCTACCGCCTGCTCGAGCGGGTCGCGGCCGAGAACGATGCCGAGGACGAGCTCCTCTCGAGGCTGGAGGAATGTCTCGCCGACCTGCAGGGCACTGACGCGGCGCGCGGCGCCTCCCTGGAAAGTTTCCACTACCGGGTCACCAACCTGCTGGGCGAGATCTCCCGCGACAAGCCCTGCTCCATCGTCATCGACGACCTGCAGTGGGCCGACAGCCTGAGCCTGCACACCATCGCCTACCTGGCACGGCGAGGCGGCGGGACGGAAGCGGAAAAATCGCCGCGGCTCTTCCTCGCCTGCAGGCTCGACGGCGAAGACGACCTCGTCTTCACCCGCACGCTCGAGGACCTGTTCAACATTCCCGCCGGCCTCGAAAAAATCAGCCTCGAGGGGCTCGGCCCCGACGAGGTCGCCGCCTACGTGGAGCGCCTCCTCGGACATGCCGGGGCGCTGCCCGAGGAGCTGCGGAAGCTGCTGCAGCGGGACACGGCGGGCAACCCCTTCTACATCGAGGAATATCTCAGGCTGCTCGGCGAGCTCGGCGGCTTCGAACGCAAGGGGTCGAGCTGGACCCTCAAGGCTGATGTTTCCATCCCCATACCCGGCTCGCTCGCGGACGCGGCCAACAGGCGCCTCGAGAACATCGAAGGCCTCAGAAGGAAGGTCCTCGATGCCGCGGCCGTACTCGCCAGGCCTTTTTCGCGCGAGGAAATGTTCGGCTTCCTGGCCTTCGAAGCCACCGATGCGCCCCGGCAGGCGGCGATGCAAGCCGCCCTCGATGGGGTGGTGCTCGACCAGCTCCTCAAACGCGAGGGAAGCCGGTACTCCTTCGCCCACGCAGCGCTCGAGCAGGCCTCCTACGCGGCGCTCGATCCGAAGGCGCGGTCCGGACTGCATGGAAAGGCCGCCGACTGGATCCAGCAGGCGGGCGGCCCCGGCCGGGAGCCACCGCTGGGAGAACTGGCCCGGCATCTCTTCTTCTCCGACCATCCGGCCCGTGCCCGTGAAAGCCTCGAGCTTGCCGGCAGGCAGGCCCTGCGCCGGGGCGGCCTGCGGGAGGCGGCCACCTGCCTCGACCGCGCCCTCGAGGTCAGCGAGGAGCCGCGCGCGAAATTCTCCGCCTGCCTCCTGAGAGAGGAGGTCTGGGGGCGGCTCGGCAGAAAGGAAAAACAGCGTGAGGATCTCGAATGCCTGCGCGAGCTCGCCGAGGAGCTCGACGATGAAGCGGACAGGGGAGAGGTCACCCTGCGCGAGGCTCTCTACCTCGACTCCATCGGCAAGAGGAGGGAGGCGCTCGGAAAGCTCGATGCGATGCTCGAGTCGGGAGCCGCGGAGGGGCCCCTGCGGGTGAGGCTCCTGAGCCGGCGGGGAATGTTCCTGCTCTTCCTGTCGGAATTCTCCGAGGCGGAGAGCTCACTGCGAAAAGCCCTGGAGATCGCTGGCGGGATGGAGGACCAGGAGCTCCGGGCCGAATGCCTGCAGCTGCTGGGCTCGGGACATTACCTGCAGGGAATCTACGACGAGGCGCTCGCGGAGATGGAGGGAGCGCTCGCTATTCGGCGGGAGCTGGGAGATGGCCAGAGAGCGGGCGCGCTGGAATCCAACATCGGGCTCATCCGCCTGGACCGCGGCGAGCTCGAGGCCGCCGAGGTGCAGTTCAAGGACTCGCTGAAGACCTTTCGGCGCATCGGCATGCGAAGCGCGGAGGCCGGCAATCTCGTCAACCTCGGACTCGTCTATACCGAGATGGGCCGCCTTGAGAGAGCCCTGGATTTCATCAGCGAGGCCCTGCAGATTCGCCAGGAGCTCGCCAACCGCCAGGGCATCGGCACCGACCTGGGCAACCTCGGAGCGGTATGGATGCGCATTGGGAAGTATGAACGGGCGGTGCCCCTGCTGAAACAGGCGATCGAGATCGCCTCAGAGGTGGAGAACATGCCGTCGCTGGCGATCAACGCGAGTCGCCTGGCGGCCATCAACACCCGTCGCGGAGAGACCGAGGCCGCCGAGGAATGCCTGAGCCGGGCCCGCAAGGCGGCAGCTGAAGGCGGCGGCAGCCGCCAGGGGCTGGAGATCTGCCTGGCCGCGGCGCGGCTCCACCTCCACCGGGGCGAGGCCGCCGAGGCCCTGGGAGAAATCGACGCGGCCCTCGAACTCCCCTCGGACTCGGGAGCCCGCAACTCGACCATCGAGTGCCTGGCCCTGCGCGCCTCGGCCCTCATCGAGAGCAACGCGCTCGAGGAAGCCGACCGGGTCTCACTGGAGGCCGCCAACCTTCTGGAGGAATACCCCGGCTGGCTCGATTGTTCCCAGGACGTCTGGTTCACCCGTCACCGGACGCTCGTCGCACTCCATACGAGCGGACAGAAGGCCGGTGATCCGGATACGGCGCTCAGAAGAGCCTATACCCTCCTTCGCGAGAAAGCCGATGCCTTCGAAGATCCGGAGCTCCGGAGCGCCTTCATGGAGGGCCTCCCCCTCCACCGGGACATCGACCGCGCCCATGCCGAGTTGCTGAGACGAATACGTGAAGAGGCCGGCGCGCGGGAACGCGCCTTCTACGAAATCGCCAAGAGCCTGCACTCGATTGGCGAGATCGACCCTCTTCTCGACCACCTCCTCGAGCTGGCGATCGAGACCACCCGGGCCGGCAAGGGGCTCATCCTCCTGCGCGGACGGGATGGCACTCTCACGATCAGGGCGGTACGCGGAATGCAGCGCGAGTCCGTAACCGACGCCACCGAGATCTGCCAGAGCGTGATCGAGGACGTTACGGCGGGCGGCACCCCCGTGCTCGCCACCGATGCCAGCTCCGACGAGCGCTTCCGGCAGCGCGAGAGCGTTATCTCCTTCAAGATCCAGACCCTGATGTGCGTTCCGCTCAGTGTTCGCGACGAGGTGCTCGGAGCCGTCTACGTCGATGGCAGGGGCACTGACAGCTTCTCCACCGATGACCTCGACTTCCTGGTCTCCTTCGCCCAGCTGGCAGCCATCGCCATCGACAACGCCAACCTGATGAAGAGCCTGAAGCAGGAAAACATCTACCTTCGAAAGGAGGTGGAAACCCGCTACCAGTTCCAGAACCTGATCTGCAATTCGGAGGTGATGCAGCAGCTCGCACATCTGCTCGAGAAGGTCTCCAGGTCCGATGTCAGCATCCTGGTAACGGGAGAGACCGGAACAGGCAAGAGCATGGTCGCCCGGGCGGTCCACTATGCCAGCACGCGCAGCTCGAAACCCTTCGTCACCGTAGACTGCGGAGCCCTGCCGGAAAACCTGCTCGAAAGCGAGCTCTTCGGACACCTCAAGGGAGCCTTTTCCGGCGCCGTGCACGACCGCACCGGGCTCATCGAGGAGGCCGATGGAGGAACCCTCTTCCTTGATGAAATATCCAATACCACGCTGGACCTGCAAGCGAAGCTCCTGCGTGTCCTGCAGGAAGGCGAGATCCGCAAGGTCGGAGAGAACAAACCGCGAAAGGTCGATGTCCGGGTACTCGCGGCGACCAACTCTCCCATCCGCGAGGCCGTCGAGGATGGAACCTTCCGGGAGGACCTCTTCTACCGCCTGAACGTCGTTCCCGTCGAGATGCCTCCCCTCCGAGAGCGAAAGGAGGACATCTCGACGCTCGCCATGCTCTTCCTCGAAAAGGCCTGCGAGCGCTCCGGGCGGGAGCTGATGAGTTTTACCGAGGAGGCCATGAGCCTGCTGGAGGCGGCCCCCTGGCGAGGCAATGTGCGTGAGCTCGAGAACTCGGTGGAGAAGCTCGTGATCCTCACCGAAGATGAGCGGATCGATGGCGAGTCCCTGGGCGCGATCCTGCCCGGCCTCGCCGGAGACGGGGCGCCACCGAGACCGGCCGCCGAGACGACCCCGGCGCCTTCAGCTCCGGCTGCGGACGAGCTGCCGGAGCTCGATGATTTTGACCGGCAGTGGCAGGAGGCCGAGCGCCGCTACCTTCTCGAGCTTGTTGAAAAGGCTGCCTGGAACCTGTCCGCCGCAGGCCGGCTGGCCGGGGTCCGCAACCGCAACACCCTCGTATCACGGCTCAGGAAACACGGGATCCGCAGGCCCAGAAAAGAAAAATGAAGACAGGCAACCCCGCACGGAGACCCGGAGAATGAACCGGCAGGAACACGAAGACGTCCTCCAGCAGCAGCGCGGTATCATGGACGAGCTGGGGATTCCCGGCTCCCGCAGGCACATCTTCCTCTGCTGCGACCAGACCAAGCCGAAATGCTGCGGCCGGGAGGAGTCGCTCGATGCGTGGAATCACCTCAAGCGGCGGCTCAAGGAGCTGGGGCTCTCTGAGCGGGGAGGCATCCAGCGCACCAAGGCAAACTGCCTGCGCGTCTGCTCCGGGGGGCCGATCGCGGTCGTCTACCCCGAGGGCGCCTGGTACTCTTCCTGCACGCCGGCCAACCTCGACCGGATCATCGAAGAGCATCTCCTCGGCGGGCAGGTGGTGGAAGAGCTCCTCATCGGCCTTCACCCCCCCGGCGAAGGCTGAGACCGCCTCAGAGATTGCTCTGCCAGAACGCGAGCATCTTCCTGTAGAGGTGCCGGCGGGCGGGGGCATCGCGGATACCGTGCTTGCGCCCGGGATAGAGCATCATCTCGAACTGGATGCCGGCACGGATCAGCTCGTTCACGAAATGCAGGGTGTTCTGGGGATGGACGTTGTCATCGTGGGTGCCGTGAACGATCAGCAGGCTGCCGCGCAGCTCAGGCGCCTTGCGAACAATCGAGGTGCGCTCGTAGCCTTCCGGGTTGTCCTGCGGACGCTTCATGAAGGCCTCGGTCCAGATCGTGTCGTAATAGTCCCAGTCGGTAACCGGAGCCACCGAGATCCCTGCCCTGAATTCACCGCTGCCGGTCATCGCGCGCAGCGTGAAGGACCCGCCGCCGCTCCAGCCCCAGATCCCCACCCGGTCCGGATCGACCCAGGGCTGGGATTTCAGCCAGCCGATGGCCTCGAGCAGATCGGCCAGCTCGCCGCTTCCCCACGCATCGTGGAGAATCCCGTTCTCGAGGGCCTTGCTCCTGGCCGTCGCGCTCCTATTGTCGCAGCGAAAAACGAGGTAGCCGTGATTCAGCAGGACCTGGTCAAAATAATTACGCGAGGGCCAGGCGTCCGCCACGACAGGGGCGGCGGGGCCGCCGTAGACGTGCATGATGACGGGGTACCTGCGATGCGGCTGGAAGCCGGCCGGCTTGAGAAGCTGCGCCGGCATCTCGAAACCATCGGAGGTCCTGATGGAAAAGTGCTCGGGGGCGCGCATCCCCAGCTCGCTGAAGAGCTTCTCTCGTGAAGGCGCGACCAGGGCCAGGCGGCGGCCATCGGGAGCATGCAGCGAGAGAGAGGGCGGCGTCGAGCTGCTGGAGTGCTGGCTGAAGTAATAGCGGTCATCCTGGCTGAAGCCGATGCCGTGGGTTCCATCCGTTTTCGTCAGGCGCTCGAGACCGGTGCCGTCGAGCCGGACCCTGTAGAGATGCTTCTCGATGGAAGACTTCCGGAGCGCCGTGAAATAGACCCAGCCGCCCTCTTCATCGATGGCGTGGACGGCCTGGCGCAGCCAGGAGACCGCGCCGCCGGCCGAACGGATGGCCCACTCGCCGCTGGTGACCGGGCCCAGCAGCTTGCCCGCCAGGTCGTAGAGATAGAGATGCATATGGCCGCTTCGCTCCGAGGCCCAGAGGAAGCGCTCGCTCTCCCGGAGAAAATAGATATCGTCGTGGATATTGACCCAGGCCTTGTCGCGCTCGGTAAGAATATGGGTCGGCTTGCCGTCGCCGCGGTTGACGAAGAACAGGTCGAGGCGGGTCTGGGGACGATCCATGGTCTGCACCGCCAGGCGGCGGCTGTCGTTCAGCCACTTCACCCGGACGATGTACTCGTGCTCATGTCCGGAGAGGTCGACCCAGGTGGTCTTCCCGCTGGAGAGCTCCAGCACACCGAGGCGAACGGTTGGATTCACGCCGCCGGTCTTTGGATACCTCTGCCGCGTCAGGGTCGGAATGTTCGGCTCGAAGCCCTGATAGACCATCTCGGTCACGGCCGACTCGTCGGTGCGCAGGTAGGCCAGCGCGCTGGAATCCTCCGACCACCAATAGCCCAGGTCGCGACGGGCAAAGACCTCCTCCCAGTAGACCCAGGAGAGCGTGCCGTTGAGCAGGGTGTCCGAGCCATCGCTGGTCAGCCGGCGCTCAGTTCGCTTCTGGAGATCCCAGACGTAGAGATCCCCATCGCGCACAAAGGCGAGCCTCGAGCCATCCGGTGAGAGCCTTGGAGATTTCTCCTTCGCCTCGGTTTCGGTAACCCTGCTGAAGGTGGAGGTCAACAGGTCGAGAACGAAGAGGTCGTCGGCGAAGAGATAGACCCCCCACCGGCCGCGGCGATCGATCGCCGCCGGCCACCCGAGGGCGGCCGGACTCTTGCCTTCTCCGAGCAGGTCCTCGAGCCGCTCCAGGGCCTTCACGGCATCTACCAGGTCGGTCCTCTTCCTGCTCACCGGGTCGAAACGTTCGAGGGTCCGCTCGCTCTCCGGGCGCCGCTGATCGTGGAGAATTGCGGTGCCATCGGCAAACCAGGCGAAGGATGGAACCGCGGCAGCGGACTTCCCCTCCTCGCTGTAGATCCAGTCGACCGTGATTCCGCCGGCCCCCGGAGACGACTCGGCAAGCCGGCAGGCGGAAACGCCCAGGCAGCAAAACGACAGAGCCAGCGGGATAAAAAATCTCAAGATGGATCCTCCAGGCGCGGAGCGGGTGGTGAGAGACTTCGAGCGGGGGTTGCCCGGGAAATCAGGGTTCGCTCTTTCCTTCCTTGCCTTCCTTCACGGGAGCCTCAACGAATTTGAGGCTGACAGCGTTGATACAATAGCGGAGCCCGCTGGGCGCGGGTCCATCATCGAAGACGTGACCGAGATGGCCATCGCATTTAGAGCAGAGCACCTCGGTCTGACGCGAGAAGAAGCTGTTGTCGGGCGCCGTGGCCACGCTTTTCTCGTCGGCGGGAGCCCAGAAGCTGGGCCAGCCGGTACCGGAATCGTATTTTTCCCTCGAGGAAAAAAGCTCGGTACCACAACCGGCGCAGACATAGCTGCCGAGTTTCTTGTTGCTCCAATAGTCTCCCGTATAGCGGACTTCGGTGCCCTTCTGCCGCAGAACGTAAAAGGCCTCGGGGGAGAGACGCTGGCGCCACTGGTCTTCTGTAAGCTCCGCCCAGAGATGGACGGAATCCGCGGGATCCTGCTGCACGATAGCTGCCTCCGTAGCTTCCTCGGTTTTTCCTGCTTCCGCCGCCGGAGGCGCCGCGGGTTGCCCCTGCTGGTCGCCACAGCCGCAATGGACCAGCAGCGCCATCAACAAACCCACAGGTAATGAGCCTCGATATGCCATGCGTCCCATCCTGAACTCTCCCCGGCCCGGATGCAAGGGGCTCCAGCCTGCGAAAAAGCTCCGAAACGAGCTTATTTCTTCTTCTTCTCGCCGGCGGGCGAGACGGGCTTCTTGAGCAGGTCAAGGGGTTCCAGGGTCCCGGCATATTCCTTGAAAACATCTCCGCGGATGGCCTTACAGCTCTCGATGAGCTCCTCGAGTTCGCTATTGGACCTCTTCTGCAGCCTCGAGTAGATGTCCGCCAGGACCTTCTCGAGGTTCCGCCTGAACAGCCCCGCAGCCTGGATCGCGGAACCCTCATCGTGAACCCAGAGCGCCTTAGACAGGGCGTCGTCGTCGGAGACGCATTCGGC
>JAKUSY010000002.1 GCA_022451445.1 Planctomycetota bacterium | reverse complement strand
ATACCCCCGTGGTCGTCACCCTCGAACCGCCAAGGCTCAGGGGAGACAATTGATCCCGTGGTCGAGAGACTGATCATCACTATCGATGGGCCTGCCGGGGCCGGCAAGAGCACGGTCTCGAGGCTCCTTGCCTTGCGCCTGGATCTTCCTCACCTCAACTCCGGCTTTATCTACAGGACGGTTACACTGCTGGCGATCGAGCGGGCTGCGGCCGAGGGCTGCGGTACCGAAGAGATTTTTGAACGTCGGGATGCCATCCTCGAACTGATAGCCGGGCTTGAATTGACCTTCAGGGATGAGCCGTCCGATTCTGGCGCGGACAGCGGGAGGACGCTCGTATTCATCGGAGAGCGGGAAATCTCCGGGGATCTCAAGAGCGCCGAGGTGACCTCCAATATCTGGCGGGGCGCCAATGATGGAGAACACACCGGCGGCCTGCTCTATCTGCAGCGGAGCTGCGCGGAGGGTGCTGGAGTGGTCGCCGAGGGCAGGGATATGGGGAGCGTCGTATTTCCCGATGCGGATCTGAAGTTTTACCTCGATGCGAGTTCCCGTGAGCGGGCGAGGCGAAGATTCCTGGAGCAGGGCGCGTCAGAAGCTTCCATGAGTTTTGAAGAGATCCTCGAGGCGATCGAGTCCCGCGATCGCAAGGACAGGGGCCGCGAAAATTCACCCCTGGTCGTTCCCGAGGGGGCCCTCATCGTTAACACGGATGAGCTGAGCGCGGAACAAACAGTCGATTTTCTCGTAGGTGAGGTGGAAAAAAAATGGTCCGCCTGAAATTCCGAACGTAGGAGGCTCTGCTTGGCACCGCCTTCCACATCGGTCGACCCCAATTGCGGCGGGTTTTTTCTACCGCAAACGGTCCCTGGAGGCTGGTTTTCGGACCATAGGGGGCACAAATCGTAGAAAACCCAGCTGGCTTGAGATTTAGCTGTGGTCTTTAACCCGGATTCGGAGAAAATTGGCCGTTTGTGTTCCAGGTGTTTGTTTTCATTAACCCCCAACCCCTGCCTTTTCCTCTTTTTTTTATCACAGCGAATCGCAGGGTCCTTTTCCCAGGTCTGGTTGTAAATGCCCGTAAATCCCCTAGTCAAACAGTTAGCTCTTTCTGAAGAAGAATTAGAGTCCCAGGTATTGGAGGCCATGAAGGGCCTCGGCGATGAAGAGGTTGAGGAGGCCTACGAGCAATCTGTCTGCAGCTTTGAGCAGGACAAGATAATCCAGGGCAAGATCGTCAATATCATTGGCGACTCGGCGATCATCGATGTGGGCTACAAATCCGAGGGGGCTGTTCCTCTCGAGCAATTCGATAACGCCTCTGAGCTCAGTGTGGGAGACGAGGTCGAGGTCCTTCTCGAGTCGGTAGAGGATGAGGATGGACTGGTGGCGCTCTCCAAGCGCAAGGCCGATCGCCAGCGTGGCTGGGAACGTGTCGTCGCCACGAACAAGGAGGGGGATGAGGTCACCGGCAAGGTGATCCGTAAGATCAAGGGCGGGCTGCTCATCGAGATCGGCGTCCCTGTCTTTTTGCCCGCTTCCCAGATCGGTATTCGCCGGACGGGAGATATTTCCGAGTACATCGGGCAGGAGATGACGTGCAAGATCATCAAGATCGATGAGGCGCGCATGAACATAGTCGTTTCCCGCCGAAGGCTCATCGAAGAGCAGCGTGAATCCCAGAAGATGGAGTTGCTCGATGGCATCGAGGTCGGGCAGGTTCGCAAGGGAGTGGTAAAGAACATCACCGAGTTCGGGGCCTTCGTGGATCTCGGAGGACTTGACGGGCTGCTTCACATTACCGATATGAGCTGGGGGCGTATCAGCCACCCGAGCGATCTCGTCAAGATCGACGAGGAGATCGAGGTCAAGATTCTGAAGGTCGACAAGGAGAAAGAGCGCATCTCTCTGGGGCTCAAGCAGCTGGAAGAGAGTCCCTGGGCGAATATAGAGGAGAAGTATCCCGTCGGAAGCCGTGTGCAGGGCCGGGTCGTCAACGTGCTCTCCTACGGCGCCTTTATCCAGCTCGAGCCTGGAGTGGAAGGTCTCGTACATATTTCTGAGATGTCCTGGACCAAGCGCATCAACCACCCCAACCAGGTGGTCTCGATCGGAGATGAAGCCGATGTGGTGGTATTGGAGATCAAGAAGGAGAAACAGGAAATCTCCCTCGGTATGAAGCAGACCGGGCAGAACCCCTGGGATCTCGTGGCGGGAAAATTCCCGATCGGAACGGTCATCGAGGGTATCGTTCGCAATCTCACCAACTACGGAGCCTTTGTAGAGCTCGAGGATGGAATTGACGGACTTCTCCATGTCGCTGACATGAGCTGGACGAAGAAGGTGATCCATCCGAACGAGATCGTCCAGAAAGGTGATTCTGTTCGCGCGATCGTTCTCAATGTGGACCAGGATCGAAAGAGGATTGCCCTTGGGCTCAAGCAACTCGAGGAAGATCCCTGGGACAAGGAGATACCGGAGAAATATCGGGTCGAGATGCTCGTGGATGGAACGGTTACCAAGATCACGAATTTCGGCGTATTTGTCGAGCTGGAAGAGAATCTCGAGGGACTGCTGCACATCTCGGAGCTGGCGGAGCAGAAGGTCGGCTCGGCGGAGGAGGTGGTCAATACCGGGGACAAGGTCTTGGTGAAAATCATTCGAGTCGATCCCGAGGCTCGCAAGATCGGTCTCAGTCTCAAGGAGGCCGGGGGCGGAGGCCTCATCGAGTCTGCTTCGGCTGTCGAAGGTGAAGTAGCTCCCGCAGAAGGCGCGGAAGAGCCCGCTGCCGAAGAGAGTGCGGAAGAGCCCGCTGCCGAAGATGCCGAGGCTCCTGCTGCCGAAGAGAGCGCGGAAGAGCCCGCTGTCGAAGATGCCGAGGCTGAGGCTCCCGCGGAAGATGCCGCCGGTGATGATTCTGCCGAACAGGCAGAGGAATAATTGGCCTGAGCTTCGAGGTGGCGTTGTTTTCGTCTTGTGGAATCTGTCCGTCGTGGGGCTATGATTAAGGTTGATGGGTGGTAAGACCAAGACGGAGGGATCATGAATCCCAGCCTCCGATGGAAAAGTGAGCGTATGGGAAGGCCTGTTTCCGTAGCACTCCTGGCGAGCTTGCTGGTGGCTGTTTCATCGCTTTCCGGTTGGTGTGGCGTGATTGCCGCGCAGGAGGGGCTCGGGCTGCGTCCTCTGCAGGGAGATGGCGGTCGGAGGAAGGTTGTCCGGAGGGAATCCGGGGGAGGTGTCGCGGACAAGGTGAGCCCTGATGTGATGCAGCTCATCAGGAAGGTGCTCGCGGGACGTGAGGCTGAGAGGAAGGAGGCGGAGGGGAAGCTCCTGCAGAGGGGTTTGCGCGTCGTTCCTGAGCTCAGGTCCTGGATTCGGCAGGTGAGCGGCAATGCCGAAAAAATAGAGATCGTTCTCAGGAAAATCCTCAGGGATGTCTCGGGGGGACAGAGCTCCGTGGAGCTCGTCTCGCGGGAATCTTCGGCTGGACAATTCTTTGAGCAGAAGCTCAACGATGCCTGGGAACATCTCAGGTATGGTCGCTACGAGGTCGCTCGCAGGATGGCTGAGGCCATCCTGCAGCTGGACAAGGGATCTCCGCTGCGTTTTCTCTGCCGACGGTTGATCAGGCAGGCGAAGGAGCACAAGTTCAAGAAAGAGCTGGTGACCCGGATTGATGCGGGGGCGCTTGTTTACGAGGTTGGAGAAAAACCCCGGATCATCTTTCGTGTCCTGAACAAATCAGGCAAGCAGGCCCGCTTCGAGGTGCGCCAGGGAATCGTGGGTGAACTCTTCATCGTTTTCGATCGGTGTCTTTTCGATGGCAGCCACCTCACCAATAGTGAGCGCGTCCCGTTGCGCATCAAGAGCAGGCGGGCGGATGTCGTGCTCAGGCCGGATGAGGGGTGGGAGCTTGAGATAGCCTATGAATTGCCGAAAGATCTCCCGCTTCGCCAGGTCACCTGCAGGGCCCGCTTTCGGGTCACCTTCCGTCCCTCGCGCTGGGAGATCGAGGGGGACCGAGACGGCAATATCCCCCTTTCTTCCGAGGAGACGGAGTTCTGGGTGATACCTCCCGGAAAGAAGCGAAAGCTCGAAGATCCACTGAAGCGTCTGAAGCTGGCTCTGCTCTTGAAGCAGGATGAAGATATCTTCATCGCCAGCTGGCTGTGCGTGTGGGGAGGGAAGAAGGATCCGGAGCTTCGCTCCCGCTTCCATGAGGTGCTGATTGACAACCTGGGGGATATCGCTCCCCCCCGGAAAACTTTTTTTTACGAGATTCTCCGGCAGTCCAGCGGCATGCAATTCAAGAGTGATACCGAGTGGGCTGGGTGGTGGAAAGAGCAGGCCGGGCTGAAAAGCGGTTCCTGATATCCTGCTCCGCGCCTCAATCGCTTTCGGTGGGCTCCGCGATCACCACCCTGTCGCCAACGATTCGCAGCCTTCCGCTGAGACAGAGCCTGACAGCTTCGGGATAGGCGATGCATTCCTCTTCGAAGACCCTCGCGGCAAGGGTTTCGGGGGTATCGTCCGGCTCAACCGCAATGGCTCGTTGCAGGATGATGGGCCCCTTGTCTTAATCGTAGCTGTCGAGGTGCACAGTACAGCCTGAGAGCTTCGCTCCAGATTCGATCACAGACCGGTGAACTTTCATGCCGTAGAAGCCCTTGCCACCGAAGTCGGGCAGGAGAGATGGGTGGATGTTGAGGACCCTGTCACGGTAGCGCGCGGGGAATTCGTAGAAGCGAATGAAGCCGGCGAGAAGAACCCAGTCCGCCCTCTCTTCCTCCAGCAGCTCATTGATCCTGTCCGACAGGTCGGAGCCGTGTTCCTTGTAGTCGAGAACCTCCGTACGAATACCGTATTTTTTCACTCGCTCGATCCCCCCTGCCTCCCCGTGGCTCGATATCGCCACGGCGATCTCGGCGCATAGGGAACCCTCGAGGATGTTCCTGGCGATATTTTCGACGGTGCGTCCGCCGCCGGAGAAGAGCACCCCGAGGCGGGGGAGGGGATTGTTCATCTGGTTTGCCTGGTGGCCAGGCCGTTTTTCAGAGTATGTCGTCGAGGTCGGTGACCACTCGTCCGACGAGGCCGTATTTAACTGCCTCTTCGGGGCTCATCCAGTAGTCCCGGTCGGTGTCTTTCTCTACCTGCTTGACCTTGCGGCCGCATTCTTTAGCGATGACCTCGTTGGCGCGCTGGCGAAGCTTGAGGATTTCCTCCGCCGTGATCTCGATGTCGGAGGAGCGTCCCCGGCTTCCGCCTGATGGCTGGTGGATCATGATCCTGGAATTTGGAAGGGCCAGCCGCCTCTCCTTGGGTGCGCCGAGGAGGATGATCGTACCCGCGCTGGCGTTCAGCCCGAAGCTGATGTTGGTAACCGGGGCCTTGATGAGGCGAATCAGGTCGAAGATAGCGAAGCCATCATCGGCGGAGCCTCCGGGGGTGTTGATGTAGAGCTTGATAGGCTCTTGCGACTGCGAATCCAGCCAGAGCAGGGAGCTCATGACTCGCTGGGTAAGCTTGGGCGATACCTCCTCGGAGATGATGATCGTCCGCTCCTTCTTGAGGAGGTCCATGGCGATGGCGGGAGGCTTCGGAGATTTCTGATCCTTCTCCTCCTCGCCCTCATCTTCGTCGTCGAGGTGGATAAGTTTCAGTTCGTCTTCTTCAATGTGAATCATGTCTTTTCTCTGTTCTTTTTCATTCCGAGTTTCGTTTTTATGGGGCTCAACGGGACAAATGTCATGAAAAGCTCCGGAGATTTTCAATATATCGTCAGAAGCAGCCCTTAAAGCAAAGGAAAACAGGCGGAAGGGAGGACTCTTCATGCCGGCATTATCGGGACCTCTTTTCGGGAGAGAGGGCCTCATCGATCATCTTTGCGGCCTCTTCTCTACCGATCTCTTCGAGCAGGAAGCACTTGTTTCGCGAGGTCTTGCCGCTGTGAAGACTTACACGGGAACGCTTGATCCCGAGGTTTTTTGAGAGAATACGGATGAGTGCTTTGTTGGCTTTTCCCTCCAGTGCAGGGGCGCAGACTGCGATTTTCAGTGTGTTCGCGTGGATTCCGAGGACCTTGTTCCTCGATGACCCGGGTACGGCGCGAACATTGAGCAGCACCCCTGCGGCGGTTTCTTTCAGGTCAAGCTGTCGGGAGGGCTTCCTGCCGTTCATCGTTTCAGCTCAATCCTGGCGGTAAATGGCGCTGCCGATTCGGACGACTGTGGCTCCTTCTTCGACCGCCGTTTCGAAGTCGGAGCTCATACCCATCGACAGGCCTGAGCCCGGCGGCAACAACCCCGCTGCCAGGTATTGATCGCGAAGTTGCCGCAGCTCTCTGAAGAAAGGGCGTGATCCATCGGGTTCATCGCAATAGGGGGGAATGGTCATCAGACCTTGCAGTTTTCCGGCGACATTCGGGTAGATCGGGATTTCAGCGAGCAGGTCGGCGAGCTCCCCGGCCGGAAGACCTGTCTTGGACGCTTCTCCGGAGCAGTTTACCTCGACAAAAATATCCGGCAGGGGGAGCTCGAGAGCCTCCAGCCGCTTCTCGATTTCCTGCAGCAGCCGCAGGGAGTTGAGAGAATGTATCGAGCAGCAGTGTTCAAGGGTCTGCCGGACCTTGTTTCTCTGCAGGTGGCCGATGAAGTGGATCTCGACCCCGTCGAGATCCGCCAGCTCCCGGCTCTTTTTGACGGCATCCTGGGACCTGTTCTCTCCGAATTTCCGGATCCCCAGGTCGTAGAGGATACGCATGACTCCTGAGTCGATGTATTTGCTTACGGTGAGCAGGGTGACGTCGTCGGCTTTTCTTCCGGAACGTTCGGCTGCCGCCGCGATACGTTTCCTGCAATGTTCGATGTTGGCTTCCAGCCGGTCTTCGAAGCCCGTGGGGAAGTCTTCAATAGCGAGGGGGCTCTTGGCCATTGGAAAGGCGATCTCCCGATTCCGATCTCGTCGCCGTATCAGGGGGCGTTGTTGACGCTGAGACAATTCTCTCCGAAGATATTCCGAATCTCTTCGAAGAGCTTGCAGTCCGGGGTGACGAAGAGCTCACGGCCTACCTCGATCCTGGCCGCGCCATTGGGCGCCACAAGGTAGACCGGGCACTCCCCCTTGTGGTTGCCGAGGAGGTCCTTGAGAATGTATTTCAGCTTGTCGCCATCACCGTTACCCGAGGGAAGATGGATGCTGAGATCTCGTGTCATCTTTCTCGGGATGTCTTCCAGCGGGATGATGCTCTGTACGCGAAGGCTCTTACCGTTGGCTCTGTTGTAGATCTTGCCCCTGACCAGGACGATCTCGTCGGCAACCAGGGTCGCGCCATAATCATCGTAGAGTTCCTGGCTGATGAAGAGCTCCATCGACTGCTGCATGTCTTCGACGGTCGCGATCCAGAAGGGCGCCCCGTTTTTGCGCATGACTCTCTTGTCGAGCTTGGGCACGAGCGCGCCGATGCAGACCTGGGTGTTCTCGGCGGCATCGAGGTGATCTTCAATGGTGTTTGTGCTGTAGCCGTTGAGAATATTCCACCATTTCTGGAGGGGATGGCCGCTGAGGTAGAATCCAAGGCTCTCTTTCTCCATGGAAAGTTTCTCCGCTTCGCCCCATTCCGCCACATCCGGGTAGGATTCATCGGTGGCGCCATCTCCGTCCGAGGCCGCGGCCAGGAAGTCAAAGGTCATCTGGCCGCGTTCTTTGTCTTCGCGGGCCTGCTGGCCCCGCTTCAGGGCGGCAGGGATCGTATCCACCAATTGTGAACGCCGCTTGCCAAAGCAGTCGAACGCGCCGCTCTTGGTCAACTGCTCCAGCGCTGACTTGTTGATGGAGTTACCGGCGATCCGCTCACAGAGATCAAACAATGATTTGAACTGGGCCTCGTCCCTGGTATCGAGGATGTCATCTACCACCTTGCCGCCGAGTCCCTTGATGGCCTCGAGGCCATACCAGATTGTGTTGTCGACAACCGTGAACTCTTTTTTAGAGGTGTTGATGTCAGGCGCCTTGAACTCGATTCCCATGCGCCGGCACTCCTCGAGGTATTCGACGATCTTGTCGGTATTGTTCATCTCGCAGGTCATCACGGCGGCGAGGAATTCGGCCGGGTAGTTCGCCTTCAGGTACCCTGTCTGGTAGCTGAGGACGGCATAGGCGGCGGAGTGGGACTTGTTGAAGCCGTAGCCCGCGAATTTCTCGATCAGCGCGAAGATGTTGCCGGCGATCTCTTCGGGAACATCGTTCTCCATCGCGCCCTCGATGAATTGGCCTGAGAATTCGGCCATGAGCTTCTTCTTTTTCTTTCCCATGGCGCGCCGGAGAGTATCCGCCTCGCTGAGGCTGAATTGCGCCAGCTCGTTGGCGATACGCATCACCTGCTCCTGGTAGAGAATGACACCGTTGGTTTCCGCCAGGATGGGCTCGAGGAGCGGGTGCATGGGGGACCACTCCTGCAGGCCATGTTTTACTTTTACGTAATTATCGACCATGCCGCCCTCGATGGGGCCGGGACGGTAGAGGGCGATCAGGGCTATGATGTCCTCGAACCGGTCCGGGCGGAGCTTCTGGAGCAGGTCCCTCATGCCCTTGGATTCGAGCTGGAAGACGGCGCTCGACTCGCCCTTGCAGAGCAGGTCGAAGGTCGCCGGGTCATCCAGGGGTATGTCGTCTATGAGGATTTCCGCGT
>JAKUSY010000199.1 GCA_022451445.1 Planctomycetota bacterium | reverse complement strand
GGCACATTCCGTTCTCGAGCTCGGTCAGGCCGCCGGCTCTCTCGGCCGACAACAAGCGCTACTTCCAGAACGTTGATGGGCTGCTCGGTTTTGAGGTCGCCGACATCGCGCAGCGCAAGGTGATCGCCCGTATCGAACACAAGATCCCCGAAAAATACGCCGGCAGGTCAAGCCGCTGCCACGGCCTGGCGATTCGTCCCGACCAGGAGGAGATCTGGTCGTGCAACGTGGAGCACCAGACGGTGCATATTCACGATATCACCGATCCGGCCTACCCGGAGCTCGCCTCGATCGAGATGATCGGCAGGATCTACTGGCTTTGTTTCTCGCCTGACAGCAAGTACGCCTATCTCGCCGTTCGCAGCAAGAAGAAGGTCTGCGTCGTCGATACCGCCAGCAGGAAGATCATCGGCTACGCCGAGGTCGGCAATACGCCCAAGCGCAACCTGGTGATCACTCTAGGGGCCGGGGAGAACAAGGCCGCTAAATGAGGAGGTATTTTTTTCCTCTACCGGTGATCTTCAGTCCGGCGGCGGCTCTCCTGTTGATCTTCATGTCCGGGTGCCTGGCTTCCTGCCGGCCCCGGGAGCTTGCCGGGGGGGTCGGCAAGGGCAGGGGGCGGACGCTCTACGAGGTGAGCTGCGGCGCCTGCCACCAGGTGGATGGAGAGGGGAAGGAGGGGGTCGCCTCGCCGCTGGCGGGTTCTGAATGGGTCACGGGTTCCGAGGGCCGCCTCCTTCGCATAGCTCTCGATGGCGTGCGTGGGCCGATCATGGTCCGGGGGCGGCGCTACCAGCTCGAGAGGCCGGCGCGGCGCCATGTTTACGATGACGCGGACATGGCGGCGATCCTGACCTACATCCGCGGAGCCTGGGGTAACGCCGCGCCCGCGGTGACGACCGGGGCGGTGGCGGCGGTACGGTCGCAAACCGCCAGCCGGGGCGATTCATGGACGGCGCAGGAGCTCGGCTCCCACTAGGGGCGCCGACCGGGGGTCGTGAGACGGCAGGCTTTCAGGATGACTTCGCCTTCGTCCGTTTCTGGGAGAACATCCATTTCCACAGCTCCTGGTTTTTGTAGGCGGGAGTCCAGGCATTGTGGCGCACCCCGGGGAGTTCGGTATAGCGCGGCTTTCCTCCCGCTTTCTTGATCGCCTCGACCATCTCGCGGCTGCGCGCTACGGGCACGACACGATCTTTCTCGCCATGAAAAACCCAGATCGGGATGGGGGCTATCTTCTTCGCGTTCGAGGCCTGGTTGCCTCCGCAGACCGGCGCGCCTGCGGCGAAGAGCTCCGGCTTGCGGGCCATGGCCTCAAAGGTACCGTAGCCTCCCATCGATTGTCCCGTGACATAGACGCGGTCCGGGTCGACCGGCAGCTTCTTCAGCAGTTTTCCCACCAGCTCGAGAGCATCGTCCAGTGACTCTCCTCTCCAGGAGCCCTGCTTGCTGACGGTAGGGGCAACGATAAAGCAGGGGTACTTGCTTCTCATCTCAGGCTTGGCAAGCACGGTATTGGCGAGGCAGTTGCGTTCCCAGTTTTTGTTCCCCCTTCCGCCCGCGCCATGGAGGGCGAGAACCAGTGGGTACTTCTTTCCGGCTTCGACTTTTTGCGGCTTGAGAAGGGCGTACTGAAGAGTTCGTGAGGAGTCGGCCTGGTATTTTGTTTTCTCAAAGCCCTGGGCGAAGGTCTCGGTAGTGCAGGCGACGATCAGGATGACAGAAAAGATCAAGAGAGGTCTCATGGGGTCTCCGTAAAAAATGGTGAGATGGGAGGGGCGGTCCGGCGAAGCCGTCGAACCGGTCGGCATCGTACTGTGCCGCCCGGTGGGGTCCTATCAAAACAGGTCCTTCTTCCGCTAAAAGGAGCTTCACTGTCTCTGCAGGAGCTCGAGGTAGGGAACGGAAATGAAGAGCTCCTTGTTGAGCTCCAGCAAGCCGATCACCTCTTCACTCTCGGCAGTCCCTTCCCCGGCGTCGATCCCTGCCAGCACGGTTTCAAGCTCGAGGAAATCTCCGAGACCCTTGACCCGGTCAAGATGGACCCGGGTGTTTCGATAGAGCCAGAGGGCTCTCTGCTTCTCGACTATTCCAAGGATGCCGAGGGAATGCTCCAGGACTGAGCTGAGTTCGTGGGCCGCCTCCAGCCGGAGAATATCATAATCCGATTCCCTGGGGCCGCTGTCTTCTACAGAGCGCCTGTAGGAGATCAGCTCGCCGGGGCAGCCTTCCACCTCGCGCAGCTTCAGCCAGCCTGAGGGCGCATTGAAGAAGGTGTCTACCTGCTTTCGGGTCCACTTGAGATTCGCCCCGATGGACAGCAGCTTTTCCTCGGTTTGCGCTCGCCCGGCAAGCGGCGTCTTGATCTCGATATTTTTCAAGTCAGCTCTCCCCTGCGGACCTTCTCGAGCAGCGCGTGGCCCGCGGGAACCGCGAGCTCGAGGAGCCGCTCATCGACGGTTTCCAGCTTTTCGATCTCCAGCTCGGCGGCTGCGTGCCGGTACATGCTCCCAAGGATGCCGCCCGCGGCGACAAGAATGGCGCTGCCGCAGCCGCACACCGGCTCCAGCTCGGCCGAAAGGAGCAGGCCGCTGAGATAGGCGCCGTTCTCCCGGGGCTCTTTCCCGCCGAGCACCTGGCGGGTCCTTGCGGCGAAGAGTCCGGCTGAGAGCCCGTCCCTGGCGACGGCGCGTACACCATCGAGAAAGGCATCTTCCAGTCCATCGAGGGTTTCGGGCTCTTCGACGGTATGGCGGAGGATGCTGTGGCTGGTGAGGATGGCGTAGAGTTCGCCGGTCATGAAGGTGCGCAGGGAGTTTATTTTTCCGTCCCGGGCACTGAGATGCTTGGAGTGGGTTCCAGGGAGGATGAGCAGGGGCGCCTCGCTCCTTCTGTCGAGGAGCTCCAGCAGGCCCAGCGCCTCGGTCTCTTCGCCGCGAAGGATGTCATCTTCGCTCCTGAGGCCGGAGACCAGTCGGACCGGGTGGGGGAGGTTCTCGTCGAGCGGGCCAAGGTCGGCCACGACCGCTCCGCTGCCGTCGAGCGGGAAGGGCAGGCCGGCGTAGTCGAGCTCCCGCCAGCCGATCGAGGAGCTGGCCATCCCCGAGATCCACAGCGGGATTCCGGAGGTGTCCGCCCCGGAGTCGGCAGGCAGTTCCCTGATGCGTTCGAGGAGGTAGGCGGCAAAGCGTCCGGGGTCCTCGCCCTCGAGCCGGTCGATGCCGTCGTTCGTGTGGACCTCCGCCGCTAGCTCGAGAGAGGAGGCGTCGACCAGCCGGAGGCGGAAATTCGAGGTGCCCCAGTCACAGCTGTAAAAAGAATGACCCATCGTGCGTGATCCTGGACAGACCGAAACAGGACTTTTGGTTACAATAACCCGCCTCGCCGGCCTTGTCGCCGGCATTTGTTGACGCCTGAAGAATTGCCGGAGATAGATTTCCCATGCCAAAGGTTCTGCTGCCGATTGGCGACGCGACCGAGGTGCTTGACACCATGTACCCGGTCTTCCGCCTGCCCGAAGATGATTTCGAGGTCGTGGTCGCGGGTCCCGAGGCGCGTCGCTACCACATGGTGCTGCACGAGATCCCGCCCGATTCCGAGTGGGACATCACGCGCGAGAGCCCCGGCTACCATATCGAGGCGACGGTGGCCTTCCGGGACGTCGATCCGGAAGAATACGCCGGCCTGTTCGTTTCAGGCGGCCGGGCCCCGGAGTATCTCCGCTATGACGAGGACCTGCTGCGGCTCACCCGGCATTTCTTCGAGGCCGGCAAGCCGGTGGCCGCGCTCTGTCACGGCGTCGAGATTCTCACCGCGGCCGGCTGCATCAGCGGCAGGACGCTTACGACGGTCGCCAAGTGCGCCCTCGATGTCGAGCAGGGCGGCGCTACCTACGTGGATGAGCCGACGGTGATCGATGGCAACCTGGTCACCGCCCGGACCTGGCACGACAACACCCCGCTGTTGAAAGCCTTCGTGGAGATGCTCAAGAGCGCCTCGCTGTGAGGCCGCCCTATAGCTCTACCCTGCGATAGCTCAGCTCCCACTCCTTCATCCATTCGAAGGAGCGCGGCCGGATTCGGTAGAGCACGAAGCGTTCGTCCGTCTCGCCGTCGGGAAAGAAGCCGCCCCAGAGCTGGGGGCTCAGTGTCGTTTCCATCAGCTTCTTCTTGACGGAGGTGTCCTCGACCTCCTCGGCCTTTCCGGCCACGCGGACCTGCCAGTGCTCAGCATCGACAAAGCAGAGCTCCACGTTCGCATTGGCACGGATTTCCTCGATCTTGCGGGTAGCGGTGTGGCTGGGGACGAGGATGGAGAGGTCATCCTGGAGGAAGGCGCAGACCGGGCGAACCCTGGGACTGTTCTCGACAGGGCAGAAGGTGGCCAGATCACCATAGACACAGCTTTTGATGATTCGGACAATGGTTTCCCTGGTTTCGGGGTCGAGCTTGCTCACGGTATCTTCTCCGGTTGACCTGATTGGGCGCCTGCCGCCACTGACCGTTTCGGTCCAGATTAACCGAGGTCCGGATGAAGTAAAGAGCCCCGGGCCGAAATCAATGAACCCGCTCTTTTTAATGAGGTGACGATCGTGAAGCTTCCCGCTCTCCTGTTTTCGGCAATAGCATTCGCTGTCGCGATTCCTGTTGGCGGCACCGGCAAGGCTGACAGGATCTACGAGGTCCCGAAGGTCGAGGATTTTGAAATCACCGGCAGCGGCGGCGCCGCTGCCTGGGCGAAGGCTGCCTGGGGAGAGATGAAGAGGGAGGGAAAAGACGGGCTCACGTATTTTTCACGATTCAAGATGGTCTATTCCCCCAAGGGGCTCTATTTCTTCATGTCCGGCAGCGATGAGCGGTTGTCCGCCACGATGCAGGAAGATTTTATGGACCTCTTTCTCGAGGATGTCTTCGAGGTCTTTTTGTGGCCCGATGAGAGCCGGCCGCTTTATTTCGAGTACGAGATCTCACCCCTGAGCCGTGAGTTGCCCCTCCTGGTGACGAACATCTCCAACCGCGTCATGGGCTGGCTTCCCTGGCATTATTCCGGCGATCGCAAGGTTCGCAAGAAGACCGGCGTCATCGGCAACAAGCTGGAGCCGGGCGCCGTGATCAAGGGGTGGAGGGCGGAGTTTTTCATCCCCTTCAAGCTGCTGGAGCCCCTGCTGAACTCGGTGCCGAAGAAGGGGGATCGCTGGAGGGCGAATTTCTACCGGGTCGATTACGACGAGGGCAAGACGACGAAATGGGAATGGTCGTCCGTGAGCGGGGATTTTCACAGGCCCCGGGATTTTGGAACCCTGCTGTTTCGTTGATGGGGGGTTTTTCCGTTGGATGAAAAAGACCCCGGTCTCCCAGGGGAGGCCGGGGTCTTGAATTTATCCAGTTCAGCTCAGATGAACATCTTGGTCACGGGCTCGTCAGAGTCCGCCATCTTGATGGCGCGCCCGATGGCCAGCTTGTTCTCCTTGACCGGGTTGATTCGCAGCATGGAGAGCAGCGTCGCGTAGAGCTCGCCGATGTAGACCGGGCGGTTTTTAACCTCTTGTCCATCAGCGCTCGACGATCCGATGACTGTTCCACCCTTGACTCCGCCGCCGGCGACCAGCGCGCTGAAGCAGCGGGGGAAATGGTCTCGCCCGTTGTTGCGGTTGATCTTCGGCGTCCTTCCGAATTCTCCCATGCAGACGATCAGGGTCGAGTCGAGCAGCCCCTTGGAGCGCAGCGCCCTCATGAGCCCGCTGATGGCGGGGTCGAGGATCGCGCCACGCGCGCTGACGGCGTTAAAGTTGTTGGTGTGGGTGTCCCAGCCGCCGAGGTTCATCTGGACGAAGGGAACGCCTTTTTCCACCAGGCGCGCGGCCATCAGGGCCTGGAGGCCGAAATTGTTCAGGCCGAAGCCTTTTCGCACCGCCTCGGGCTCATTGCGCACGTTGAAAACCTTGGCGCTGGGGGAGTCGAGAAGGCTGAGCGCCTTCTTGCGCACGGTCCTGTGGCCAGCGAGGAATTCGCCGCGTTTTGACGACAGGTATTTATTGTCGAGCATGCCGAGCAGTCCCAGGCGGGAATTGAAACGGCTCTTGTCCACATCGCCGGGATATTGCAGATAGGG
>JAKUSY010000198.1 GCA_022451445.1 Planctomycetota bacterium | reverse complement strand
TCAGCTTGTAGGTTCCCGGTGCCAGCACAAAAACCGTATTGGCGTGCGCGACCTTGATGACAGCCGCGAGGTCCTGGGCGGGGGTGATTTTTACGTAGGTTATCTTCGCGCTGACCCGGGGCGTCACGGAGATGGCGCAGAGGAGAGCCAGGAGCGGTATGGCGGCGGCGGTGTGTCTCGGCATGGTTAACATCCCCCTCCAGTCTATCGGAGGCGGGATTATCCACCAAGAAGATGGTCGGTTTTCTTCCCCGCCGCCGGTTTTCCCGGCGCGGGTGAGAGATTGCGCACGGTGTGAATTTCTGGCAAGCTCGTTGTATGAAATACGCAAAATCCATTCGAGCGATTATGGGGGCCCTGCTCCTGGTCTCTGTGAGCATCGCGGCGCCAGGGGTGCCTGCCGATGATTCCAGGCCCACCCTCTGCGTGGGCAATTACCAGTCCGAGGCCGATGCCGTCAAGCAGCTGGCCCGTTTCAAGAAGACCCACTCGAACCTGGGCGAGTGGAAAACCCGCGAGGCGAAGATTCGCAGACAGATCCTGACCGGAGCCGGCCTCGTTCCCCTGCCGACGAGAACGCCGCTCAGCCCGGTTTACGGCAAGAAGGCGGAATTCAAGGGCTACTCCGCCGAGCCCGCCGGTTTTGAGGCGGTCCCGGGTTTCTTCGTCTACGGAACCCTCTATCGCCCCCTGGGCAGGAAGGGGCCCTTTCCCGCGGTGCTCTGCCCGCATGGACATTACCGCGGCCCCGAGGGTGCCCGCCAGAGGCCGGACCAGCAGCACCGCTGCGCGACGCTCGCCCGCATGGGAGCCGTTGTCTTTTCCTACGATATGGTCGGCTTCGGTGATTCAGCCTTCCTCGGGTGGAATCATGGGCACCGCCAGGCGCTCACCCTGCAGACCTGGAGCAGCATCCGGGCGATCGACTTCGTGCAGTCGCTGTCCTCTGTCGACGGCAAGCGTATCGGCGTCACCGGCTGCTCAGGAGGCGGTACGCAGACCTTCCTGCTGACCGCAGTGGATGACCGCGTAACCGTCTCGGTGCCGGTGGTCATGGTGTCGGCCCACTTCTTCGGAGGTTGTCATTGCGAGAGCGGCATGCCGATCCACAAGACTCCAGCGCTGGAAACCAGCAATGTCGAATTCGCCGCGCTGGCGGCTCCCCGTCCCCTGAAGCTGATCTCTGTCGGCGGTGACTGGACAAAGAACACGCCAAAGGTCGAGTATCCCTATATCCGCGGGATCTACAGCTATTTCGGCAAGGAAGCGAATGTCGAGAATGCTCACTTCGCCAAGGAGGACCACGGCTACCAGCTCTCCAAGCGCCAGGCGATGTACCCCTTCATGGTCAAGCACCTGGGCCTCGACTCAACCGGCGTCCTGGACAAGGCGACCGGTAAATTCGACGAGACCGGGACAAAGCTGCAGACGACCGCTGAGATGCGTGTTTTCGAGTCCCGCGAGAAGATGCCAGCTCATGCGCTGAAGCCCGGCTCCCGGGTGGTGTTGCCCCGCCGGGGGAAATAGCCGGTCGGCCTGCGAGGTCAACCGCTCCCCAATTTTTTTTCCGGCGCGGTTTGCATTTTTCTAAAACACCCCTCATAAAAATAGTCCTCCTCTGATAGGAGTGAAGCTGAAGGACCTTCCAGGTCAGCTGGGCCCGTGTAGCGCGCATTCCATCGCTCTGGAAGAATGATGGTTTATTGTCATCGGATATTGCCGGGATTGGAGGGTTGAGAGATGAGTAGAGCTAAGAAGGGAAATGGTATTCCCACCAGGTCGTTCACGGACTCCGTAAACGGGTTCAAGGGCTGGGTCGCCGGCATCGGCCAGGCGGGGCGTACGAAGTGCCGGGGGATTCCCACCCCGGCCATTTCAGGCGGTTTCGCCATCATCGGGGCCGGCTACGGCTCTTACGATGTCTGGGGCGTCGATCTCGAAACCGGCGCCGCCGCCTGGCATCGTCGCACGACAGATGATGGTCCCACCGCGGTCACCGTCAGCGACGGCTACGCGGCCTACAATACGGAGTCCTGCACGCTCGAGATCCTGCGTGTCGATACCGGCGAGCGGGTCTGGCACAAGTGGCTGGGAGATCCTCTCATGGCTCAGCCCTGTATTCACCAGGGGCGGGTCTACATGGCCTGGCCGGCGCGAGGCAACCATGTCCTGGGCGCCTTTGAGCTTGTCAGTGGCAATCCCCTCTGGGAGGTGCAGCTCGGCGGCGATATCATCACCGCTCCGGTCGCCTCAGGAGATGTTCTCGCCGTATCCACCTACGATGGCTTTGTGAGCATCCTCGATCCCCTCACTGGGGAGGTGCGTTCGAGGTGCGAGCATCGCGCCACCAGCGCCCCCTGGCTTCACGAGGGCGAGATCTACGTCGCCCAGCGCGCCCGGCCTTTCAGAAACGCGAGGCCCACCCAGACCAGGGAGCACATTTGCAGGCTCTCGATGGCGAGCGGTGAGATGCTGGAGCGCTCGGAGGGCAAGCCGGACGAGTATCATGACCGGAATTGGGGCGAGGAAGAAAAGAAGGTCTACAAGAACTGGGACGAAAGCTCCGGGTTCAGCTCGCCGCCGCCTTCGGCCAAGCTTGACCAGGTCTCGAATCTCATCGGCGAGAGTTCCGTTTCGCGCACCTGGCGTCACCAGGGAAGCCGTCCGTTGGTCCACCGGGGAATGCTCATCGACACCTCCGGGGACGTGCTGGAGGCCAAGGAGCTCGAGTCCATGAAGATGGTCTGGGAGTCGAAGATCGGCGAAACCAGGGTGGCCGGGGAGAGGGCCCTGACACCTCCCGCCGCGGCCAACGGGAGGGTGCTCCTGGGCACCTGGGGCGGTGAGGTGATCCAGCTCGATTCCACCACCGGTAAGATTCGCTGGCAGGTGAACGTCGGTTCGCCGGTTCACTGGCAGCCGGTGATGTCCGGAGGCCGGGTGCTCGCCGGGCTTCAGAACGGCACCCTTGTGTGTTTCGAAACGGGGGACCCGCTCGATGATGGCTGGGCCATGTGGGGCGGCGGCCCGGGCCACAATGGCCTCGATTGCCAGGTTGGAGGTGAGATTGAAGCAAGGGATGAAACCAGTGCTCCCGCTGAAGAAGAGAAAGCCGCTCGGCTGGGGAAGGTCTTCGTCTGAATCGGCAATAGAAAGGAATAAAAAGTGAAAGCGACCGCGGCCGATCTGTACAACAAGGGGCGTGATTTCTTCGAAGAGAAGCGGTGGAAGAACGCCATCCAGTATTTTTCCCGGGCCATAAAGCTCGACCCGGTTTTTTCAGACGCTTACTTCAAGCGCGGCAAGGCCTACTGCGAGCAGGAGGAGCCCGATTATCCCCTCGCCATCCACGATTTCAACAAGGCGATCCACCTCGAGCCCGGCTCCGCGAGAGCTTACGGCGCCCGGGCTCGCGCCTACTACATGGTGGGCAAGTACTCGCTGGCCATCAGCGACTGCAATCGGTCGCTGCGGATCGATCCGGAGTACTATTACCTCTATCTCCTGCGCGGGGAGTCTTACCTGCGCGTAGGGTCCGGTTCCTTGGATGAGTATCAGAAGGATATGGACCAGGCCGCCGGAAAGTTTGAGCTCGATGTCGAATCCATCCTGCCGGCCGGCGAGGCAGGTTCCGCTTCCGGGAAGAACATCAGGCCGCTGCAGCCGTGCGCCGAATTCCATATCTCGATCGACCAGGACTCGTATAAAAACCAGGCCTGGGAGACGGGCCGCGGAGCCTATTGCGCCGCGCTGGAAGACATCAGCAGGGCGATCCTGCTGGAGCCCGACTACAGCTACGCCTATTGGTGCCGGGGTAATGTCTATCTCGACAACTCGCTCTTCGATTCAGCCATCGTTGAATACACCGAGGCGGTTCGCACAGCCTTCGAGGAAAACCCCGAACCTTATTTCAGCCGGGCGATGGCTTATTACCGCAAGGGATGGTTCGACCAGGCTATCCGTGATTACAACCAGGCGATCGCGCGGGATGGCAACCGCGGCGAGTTCTACTGGTGGCGGGGAGAGGCCTGGGAGTCCAAGGGAGAATACGAAAAGGCCCGGGGCGATTTCGAGAACGCCCAGAGACTGGGCTACTGCGAGGAGGAAGGGGACTGACCTCTCCCCCTGGCATGATCACGAGTACCGTGGGGAACCCATCTCAGGGTGTTTTCAGCTCTCGAACATAGACGTTGGCGAAGCCGATCGGCCCGCCGGGAATGATCCGGATGGGTCCCCTCGCGGCGACACCATCTAGGGCCTTGTCGGTGTACAATTGCCTGCCATTGAGCTTGAGGCTCAGCTTGTTGCCCCGCAGCTCTCCCTCGAAGCGGTTCCAGCCCCTGGACTTCAGCGTCGAATCGATGGTGACAGCGGCGGCCGGCGAGTCACGCAGCAGGACCTTGCAGGCCGCCGGTTTCTTCGGGGCCTGGACATCGAAGATGAAGCCGAAGTCGGAGAAGGACTCAGTCGTTACGATCGACCTGTCGTCGCCCTTCGATTTTCCCGTGTAGCGGAACGTCCAGTTGCGCGATTGCCAGCCGTTGCCGGCCGATTTCCAGCCGGAGAGGTCGACGCCGGTATACAGGCAGCGGTAGCCCCGGTCGGCGATGGCGGTCTGGCCGGGTTCGAGCGGGGTGTCGGGCAGCTCGCGGATGCGCAGGTTTCGGTAGTGGACGATGCCGCCCTCGGATTCGAGGCAGATATAGCCCTTGCGGGGGCTGGCGTCCTTGCCCTGTGTCACCACCTTGCCGTTGACGGCCAGCGAGATGGTGCCGTCGTTGCAGGTGATGCGGTAGTGATTCCATTCTGGCGTGGGCTTCGAGCGGTTCTCGGTGGGAAAGGCCCTGCTGCCGCCGCGGCCGTTGATGGGGGTCATCTTCGCTCCGTGGATCGGGAAGATGTCGCCGTGGGTGGTATGGCCTCTCGTATTGCCGTAGGCGTTCTCCAGCACCTGGACCTCGACGCCGCGGTGGAAGGGCTGGCCGCGGGCGGTGATGTCGTCGGCCCAGACGAAGATCCCGGCGTTGCCGCGCGGCTTCATGTGGCGCCACTCGACCTCCATGATGAAGTTCTGGTACATGCGCCTGGTGCGCATCTCGCCGGTCGGCTTGCCTGAGCAGATGATCATCCCGTCCTTCACGCTCCAGGTGGAGGGGGCGGTGTTGACCTTGACCCAGCCGTCGAGGTCTTTGCCGTTGAAGAGCGGCTGAAATTCTTCCTTCTTGTCCTCCGCTGAAATAGTGGCGAGGGTGAACAAAAAGGCCAGTGCCGGAATCAGTCCGCGTGTTTTCATAGTGCGTGATCTCCTGAGTTTATTTCCACCATGGATAGGATAACCCATGCTGCTGGTGAAAAGTAGAAGCGCCCGGCTTGCCCGGGACGGGATCGCCGGGCTACTCTGGGGCCTTGAAATTCTTTTGCGGGCCTTGAAGCCCGGGGTCTTTTTTGAGGGAGGAAGTCCGTGAGCAATTGGGACTGGGGACTCATAGCTCTTCTGAATCTCCCGATTATCCTCTACGGTTTCTACCTGGGGCTCAAGGTGCGCAGCAGCACCGACTGGTTTCTTGCCGGCCGGACGCTGCCGTGGTGGCTGGTGGGGATCTCGATGTATGCCACGGCGATCGACTCCAGCGATCTCGTCGGGGATTCCGGCGAGACCTACAATCTCGGGCTCAGCTTTTTCGTTATCAACTGGGTCGGGGTCGTAGCGGGCTGGTGCATCGCCGGCTTCTTCATTGTTCTACCCATGTACCGCCGGGGCATGTACACGAATGCCGAGTATCTCGAGGCGCGCTTCGGGCCCGCCGCCCGTGTGCTGAGCGTTCTCGTGCAGCTGCAATATCGCACCGCGGTGCTCGCGATCATCGCCTATACGGCCTTCCTGACCCTCGATATCGTTTGCGGTTGGGGATACTACGCTGCTTGGTGGGGGGTGATCGGGATTGCCATCCTGGCGAGTATCTACACGGCGCTTGGCGGCCTGCGCTCGGTGGCGATTACAGATTCGTTGCAGTTTGTGGTGATGCTTGCGGCGGCCCTTATTTTCTGGGGGCTTGTCTGGGGCGAGGCAGGTGGCTGGGAGGGAACGCGCGAAAAGCTCGAGGCGCACGATCCCGA
>JAKUSY010000197.1 GCA_022451445.1 Planctomycetota bacterium | reverse complement strand
GAGGTTCAATCGACATGAGAATCCGTATCCTTAACAACATGGACTCCACCCTCGCGGCACTTTTTTTCCTCGCCCTCCTGAGCTGGAGCGGCCCGGCCCGGGGCGAAGACTGGAGCCCGCAAAAAGTGGAAGCGACCTTCAGAAACAAATGCAATCACTGCCACACTGTGCCGGATCCCGGGAGCTCATTTGACCGGGCCTGGCTGGACCAGGTCAACCGGACCGCCTGAACGGGGACTCCCCCCGGGGCCCGGCGGGCCCTCATCGACCTCCTGAGTTCCAGGAAACTTCATGCGCCCATCCGGATCTCCTCGGCCCCCGCGAAAGACGCCGGGACGGAAGGCCGAAAAGCGGGCTATGTCTCCAGCACCATAGCGGACGGCGAATTATTCCTGAGAGGCCCGAAGAAAAAAGTCTACCGCCTCGAATGGAAATCCAGTGACAAGGACCGCAGACGAGCCCTCCTCCCGGGAGCCTATACCATCACCGGCTACAGGCTCGCCCGCACAGACAAACACGGAAAGAAATGGTTTCTCTCGGCGACCTCTCACGGACACAGGAAGCTCCAGGTCATCGCCGGCAAGCCGCTCAGGGTCGAGATCGATCCGAGGATTCATCTTTCCACAAACGCCGCGACGCAGGCCGGAAAGCTGCGCGGCAGCATGATGTTCAGCGGCGACAGTGCTGGAGGACGCCACGGAAATATTCTGAAGGCCGCCCACCGCATCGGTTTGTCGATCTACCGTTCGGGAAAACGAATTCCCATCACCTACCGCGTTCTTGACAATAAGAACACGGAGCTGGCTTCCGGTACCATGAAGTACGGCTGAGGAGGGGGAGGCTGGGTCTCGGAGAGGCTCTTTGACAGCGCAAACCGTTTTGAACTGGCGCTACCGAAAGATTTGCCGTTCGAGGTCGTCGGAAAACATATCAGCCGGATCGGAAAATAGCCCGGATTCCGCCGACCCGTACCTGGAGCCCTCAACTGGAGACGATCAAAATGCGCCCTCGCAGAATTCTCGCCGCAGTTCTTATTTCAATCCTTTCATATGGCCCGATCATGGCCCAGGCCAACTACGACGAATCGAAGGTACCGGCCTACAAGCTGCCGCCGCTGCTGAAGCTCAACGATGGAAGCCCGGTCAAAGACGCGGCGACCTGGAAGAAAAAGCGCCGCGGCGAAGTACTCGAGCTGTTTCGCAGCGAGGTCTACGGCCGAAGACCGGGACGCCCCGAGGCCCTGCGCTTCGAGGTAACCAGGAAAGACGAGCCGGCTCTCGACGGCAAGGCCAGCCGCCGCGAGGTGAGGGTCCACTTCACCGCTGCCGAAAACGGCCCGGCCATGAACATGCTGCTGTACCTGCCCGCGAAGGACAGGGGCCCGGCGCCCGCCTTCCTCGGGCTCAACTTCCGGGGCAACCCGACCATCTCAAAAGACCCCGGGATCACCCTTCGCAAAGGCGATACCGAAGCTGCCCGGGGCAAGAGCGCCGGACGCTGGCAGGCCGATATGATCGTTGCCCGTGGCTACGCGCTCGCCACCATCTGGTACGGCGACATCGAGCCCGACGACAAGCGCAACGCCTTCTCGCGCGGCATCCACAAGGTCTACGGTCCCGCCAACAAAATCCCCCCCGATGGCTGGGGCTCGATCGCCGCCTGGGGCTGGGGCCTGAGCCGGGCGCTGGATTATTTCGAGACGATCGACGAGATCGATCACAAGCGGGTCGCCGTCATCGGGCACTCGCGGCTTGGGAAAACCTCGCTCTGGGCCGGAGCGGAAGACGAGCGCTTCGCCCTGGTCATCTCCAACGACTCGGGCTGCGGCGGCGCCGCGCTGTGCCGCAGGGCCTTCGGAGAGACCGTCAAGCGGATCAACACCAGCTTCCCCCACTGGTTCTGCGACAACTTCAACAAGTACAACGACCGCGAGGCCGACCTGCCGGTCGACCAGCATATGCTCATCGCCCTGATGGCGCCGCGCCCGGTCTATGTCGCCAGCGCAGTGAAAGACCGCTGGGCAGACCCACGGGGAGAATACCTGTCGGCAAAAAACGCCGACCCGGTCTACCGGTTGCTGGGCACCGAGGGCCTCCCCGCCGAGAAGATGCCCCCCATCGACAAGCCCTCGATGGGCCGCATCGGCTATCACATCCGAAGCGGCGGTCACGATGTCACCGCCTTCGACTGGAAGGTCTATCTTGACTTCGCCGACAAGCACCTGGGAACGCCCTGAGCACTTGCTGTGAAACGATACTCAGGTTCGCTGTCTATCTTCTTCCTGCTGTTTCTGATTCCCGCCAACTCCAACGCCCATCCTCCGGGGCTCAGCAGCGTCGACATCGATGAAAAACCGGGGGGCGTATTTGAGCTGCTGCTGACCCTCTCGCGGTTTGACGCCGAGATCCTCTCGCCGATGGATGTCGACCGCGACGGCAGGATCTCGCCGGCTGAGCTCGACGATGCACGGACGGACCTCGAGGCCCTGCCGGCCATGATTCTCGAGCTGAGGATCGATGGGGTGCCGGCCAGGGGCGTCTGCGAAAAGGTGTGGGCCGATGACAAGGACAACGTGCTTTTGCTGGTGTCCTACCCCGGCCAGGGCGGCAGGCACATCACCCTTGAATCGAACATCTTCGACCGCCTGCCCGGCGGTCATCGCCAGCTGGCGAAGCTGTCGACGCCGGGGCGGGATGAAACCATCGCCACCGATACCCTCACTGAGCGGCATCGCGTCTTTGACTCGGAAATCTCCGGCGGCAGGCTGGCCTTCCTCATCCTCGGGATCGAGCACATCCTCACCGGCTACGACCACCTGCTCTTTCTCTTCGGACTGCTGATCATCGGCATTGGCTTCCGGGAAGCGGCGCTGATCATCACCTCCTTCACCCTCGCCCACTCCATCACCCTCGCCCTCGCCACCTACGACCTGGTCCACCTGCCCTCGAATATCGTCGAGCCGCTCATCGCCCTCTCGATCGTCTACGTGGGAATCGAAAACATCCTGAAAAAAGAGGTCCGCTACCGCTGGGCCCTGACCTTCGTCTTCGGCCTGATACACGGACTGGGCTTCGCCTCCATCCTGCGCGACCTGGGTATCGGCGGCAATGCCGGCGATGGCTGGATCGTCCTGCTCTTCAACCTCGGTGTCGAGCTCGGACAGCTTGGCATAGCCTGCCTGGTGCTGCCCTTCATCTGGAAGGTCCTCCAGCCGCACAAGAGCTTCCGCGGCATCTCCACGGCGCTCTCCGTTCTCGTGGCGCTGCTGGGACTCTACTGGCTCATCGAGCGGACAGTTCTCTGAACCGTGGACCCGCCCCTAGGCTCCTACCGCGCGCAATTGTTGGCGCAACCCTTCAACCGTACGCACTGGTCACCACGCCCCCGCGCCGGCCCGCCGTGGAACATATAGCCCAGCAGGTAGATAGCGTCCGTGAGGTTAAAGCTCGAATCCTCGTTGACGTCGAGCAGGGCGAGATTGCCGCCCTCCTGCAACGAACCTTCACAGGGCAGCGGCGCCGCCCCATCCACGAACAACCGTCGCACCATGGAGAATCCATCGGATATGTCGATCACGCCGTCCTGGTTAGAGTCGCCGGGCCGCTGGCGGCCTCCGAGGGAGGGGAAACCTTCATCGCTGAAGCCGGGAGAACCGCCCAGGACGGTGCTCTCATCCCAGCCGGCCTGGCTCTGCCATTGCCTTAAATCGCCAAGGGGATCCCTGATGACGAGGCTGAGGCCACCGCCATCGGTTTCCGGGTACCAGGAATCACTGTAGGTGAACCGGTGAATGGGCTCACCGAGGGCTCCCTCGAAAACAATCTCCTCGCCGGCGTTCTCGAGCCGCCCGGTGAACTCACCGGCGACGAAGACCAGGTCGAGATTGTAGCGCGAGGCGAAGGCCTCGACATTGTTGACGACAAGTACGTATTCTCCCGGAGCCAACACGGGTGTGCCGACAGAGGGAAAAGTAAAATCGACCCCGCCCTTCAGGGTCATCCCCGCCAGGGGTACCCGCTCGTTGCCGATATTCAGAAACTCGATATACTCAAAATCCTCGTCGGTAAATTCACTGCCGGCAGGCGGCGGCTCGGGATGGAACATGAGCTCGCTGATCACGATGCCGGGAAGCTCGGTGTAGAAAGTCCCCGATACCGGCGGACTCCAGTCGGTGGTGCTGACCCGCGAGCGCGCCACCACCCGGGCTGTCTCAGCGAGGCTCACCGCCCTGGTGTAGCGCGTCGCGCTGGCCGATGTGGCGCCGCCGGATGCGCGCGGGTCGCTCCCATCGAGGGTATAGTAGATCGTCCCGCTGCTCCCCCCGAAGGTAAACTGGAAGCCGGGCGTGATGGGGCCCGGGCTGGGACTGATGGTTGGCGGCCTGCGAAACTGGCCGTCCATCCAGCCTCCCCTTGTCGTCAGCCAGCTCTTCAGGCTGTTGATCTCGGTTCGCCAGCCGGTGGCGGAGATCCTCCCCCATTTCGCGGAGTCGCGCGGCTGGGCCTCCTGGATCTCGTTGGCCATGGAGTCAATGACGTTGCGAATGTTCGTATTGGACAGAGGACCCTGGCGAAACTCGTGCCAGCGGTCCCTGTAGAGCTGCATGAAATCGGGATCGTCGAAAAGTCTCCCCCACCAGGGATAGTTGAAAAAATCAGTCCCATCACCCGTTCCATTCCAGGTCGTGGGATTGTCATCGCGCCCATCAGTGGAATTCATCGATCGGTCAAAATCCCAGATCGGGCCGAACTCGATCGGACCGTTGCGATCCTTGTAAAAATAGGTGCTCAGGCGCAGGGCATCGACATTCTTGGCCAGGACATTGAGCATGTGGTGATCGACCCAGGAGGCCTTGTCGACATAGGGAGCGTAGCCCCTGACAGGGTCCCTGAAATTCGCTCCGTTCAGGGCCGATGAGAAAGAGTTGAAGTAGTTGCGGATCCAGGTGGCCTGCGCGGAGGGGACATCATCCTCCTTCGGCTCCACCCAGCGGATCGATCGCCCGGCAGCGGAGAAGCCCCCGTCGCCCGGATCCGCGCGGTCGATCTTCAGCATGTACCCACCGCTGATCTCCGGCTCGCTGGTATGCCCGGAGGAGAGCTCGGTGATGTCGACACGATCCGTTCCCCGCTTGATCTTCTCCATGAAGCTGTAGATACCCCTGTAATGCGAGCTCGAGAGGGTGCCGCTGCCGGTATTGAAATAGACCTCGCAGAACCGGGTCCGGGCAGCCCAGCGCCCGCACTGGCGGCTGAGCTCGTAGATCAGCGGGTTTCTCAGGTGGGCGCGGTCAAAGTTGTAGGCGCCGTAGAGAATCCAGTCGGACTCTTCCGGCATGCCCAGCGGCGAGAAATCCGTATCCTCGTTATTCTCGTCCCAGAACTCCAGGCCGTAGGTGACCTTGTCGCGCCCGCCGGTGGATGAACCGCGTGTCTTGATCCCGATTCGGCTGGCCAGGGTCGCCTCGCTTGAGAAGCTCGTTCGCCCATCGATCGGCTCGTAGATCGCCATGAAGGCCTCCTCGAAAGAACCGCTGGGAACTCCCCCGCCTCCAAAGCTGTCGATGACGACGACCGGGATGGTGGAACGGAAGTTCCTGACGTTCGAGGCCAGCATGATGTAGCTGCGGCTGACCGTCGGGCTGACCGATCCATCCGGCTCGAAGACCCTCGTGCGAATCCTGGAGCTCGAGCTGATGGTGACCGGACCTGAATAACGCGTCGAGGTCGAGGTGGGAGGCGAGCCGTTGGTGGTATAGCGAATGTCCGCGGTCGGAGACTCGGAGGAGATCACCATCTGGGTGTTCCCGGTGATAACGCCGCTGGCGGGAGTCACCTCCGGCGGCAGCGTGATCCCGCTCACACCGGGAAGATTCGCCGAGCCCGGAGTAGGCTGCGGAAAATACTGCATCTCATCGCGGTTCAGCTCGCCCGCATCAAAGCCGACCAGCTCGGGCATGATCACGAAGTCCGAGCTGCCGAGGTTGTCGTTCAGGCCGATAATCGCCAGCACGTTCCCGCCAGCCCTGAGGAGGTTCGCACCGCCGGCCACCGTGAAATCCTCGAACTCGACGGCCTCTCCATCATCGTGAAGCGATGTGGCGCCGGTATTCCAGCTGCCGTTGCCGGCGGGGGCGT
>JAKUSY010000196.1 GCA_022451445.1 Planctomycetota bacterium | reverse complement strand
AATTTCAACTCGAGATGGATGAACTTCTCATCGCCAGCCAGTCCTTTTTCCGCCTCGCGCGGCACCTGGTTGAGGGCGCTGGCGAAGGCCCTGTTGCCGCGACCGCCCTTGCCCCCGCGAACCACGCGGTATCGTTTGTCCGAGTCAAGGAGGTCGACAAGTACCTTGCCTTCGCGCGGATCCTTGTCACCAGCGACCTCCCGGATCAGGGTTCCCAGCGGCAGCTTGACCAGGAGATCCTTGCCTCTTCTGCCCGCCTTGTTGCTTCCCAGTCCCGGCTGCCCCCCCTCGGCTCTGTAGTGGCGGGACCGACCGATGTCGAGCAGGGTGGTGATGTTCGGATCCGCCTGCAGGTACACGCTGCCGCCGTTTCCTCCATTACCTCCATTGGGCCCCCCGCGCGGAACAAACTTCTCGCGCCGGAAGCATACGCAGCCGTCACCACCCTTGCCACTGCGCACCGTGATAGTCGTTTCATCGAGGAACATGAGATCATCTGCAAGAAACGCGCAAGCCACGGGGTACCGATCTCGAACGCCTCAAGGATCCTGTGGAGTTCCGGGCTCAACCCTGCGCTTCGGCTGAATCTACGGGATACACGCTGATCCGGCGACGGCTATCGAACTTGACGGCCCCCTCGATGAGCGAATAGATCGTATAGTCGTTTCCCAGGCCGACATTGAAGCCCTTATGGAACTTCGTCCCACACTGGCGAACGATGATCTGGCCGGCCTTTACGCGTTGACCGCCGTAGGCCTTCAGGCCGCGATGCTGCGGATTGGAGTCCCGCCCGTTCCTGGAAGCTCCCTGTCCTTTTTTATGTGCCATGGATCCTCAACCTTCCTGTGGCGAAATCAGACCTCGATCTTCTCGATCTGGACCTGGGTGTATTTCTGACGATGCCCTACCCGCCTGCGAGAATTCTTGCGGCGGCGAAAGTGCATGATGATCAATTTCTTGCCCTTGACGTCGCCGAGGACCTTCCCCACGACCTTCGCTCCCTCCACCAGCGGGGAGCCGACCTTCGGCGCTCCCGAGTCGCCGCCGACAAAGAGAACCTCGTTGAATTCGATCGTGCTACCGGCCTCTGCCTCTCGGTAATCTACCTCGAGGGTCTCACCCTGCTGTACACGATACTGGCGACCTCCGTCGCGAAATATTGCTTCCATCGAACTAAAACTTCCCTGCAATAAACGGTTTATCTGTACCTGATTGTATATTTGTCCGACCCGAGCTTCGGATCATTTTTTACCACAATCTTCTTGTTGTAGTCTTTTTCAAGATCGGCCAGGCGCGTCCCCTTGTCCTTACAGAGGTAGTCGGTCACATCCGGGCCCGTGGTAATCTCACAAGTCTTCTTCTGCCTCTGTCCCAACTCTCCGCGCAGCCTCCTGAGTATTTCGATCCCGGCGCTCGTGGGCGATTTCACCCAGCCGGTTCCTTCACAGTCGGAACAGGCAACGTGGTTGGAGCTCTCGAAGCTCGGCCGGACTCGCTGGCGGGTCATCTCGATGATCCCGAAACGGGAAACACGGGTGATCCAACTCTTGGCCTTGTCCGTGCTGAGACACTTTTTCACGAATTGCTCCAGCTCCCTGCGGTTGGGCATCTTCTCCATATCGATGAAGTCGATAACGACGAGGCCTCCGAGATCCCTCAGGCGAAGTTCCTGGCAGATAACTTCAGCGGCCTCGATATTCGTTTTGAGAGCTGTAGATTCTAAATCTAGCTCCTTGCGATACTTGCCGGAGTTGACATCGATGGCGACCAACGCCTCCGTCTGCTCGAGTATGATCCAGCCGCCACTGGGCAGTTGAATCCGGCGATTGTATATACGCTCTATTTGCTGTTCAATGCCAAACTTGGTGAACAGTGGCGTCTTACCGGTATAGTGCTGCAGGCGCTCGGCAGCCTGGGGCATGACATCGAGCAGGAACTCTTTTCCATGCTCATAGACGGTCTTTTCGTCGATCAGAATCTCCTCTACACTGGAATCGAAGAGATCCCTCAGTGAGCGCGTAACGAGGTCAGATTCCTGGAACAGGAGGCTCGGGGTCCTCCTGGTTCGAACTTTTTCGACAATATCGGTCCATGTTTCCATCAGGCCGCTGAAATCTTTCTTCAGCATCTCGGCGGACTCCTCCTCGCCCGCGGTGCGTACGATATAGCCCATTCCCTCGGGTGGATCGAGGCTGGCGAGCTTCTTACGCAAGGCGCTTCGCTCGGCTCCATCGCGTATCCGCTTTGAGACCCCATGACGGTTGATGCCTGGCATCAGAACCAGGTACTTACCCGGCACGCTGACGTAAGTCGTAAGGCTCGGACCCTTCAGTCCGATGGAGTCCTTTGATATCTGAACGAGGATGTCCTGGCCCTTGCGCAGGATGTCCTGGATCTTCAGATCCCGGGAACCGGGAACCCGCTCCGAGAGCCGATCGACGGGAACCACCGTCGAATCCTTGTAGACGCCGAGCACATCCGAGACGTGCAGGAATCCATTGCTGCGGATGCCCAGATCGATGAACGCGGCCTGGATGGCCGGCTCTACATTTACAATCCGGCCCTTGTAGATATTGCCCAGGTATTTCTCTTCGGCCGCGCGCTCGTAGTAAAGCTGGTCCAGCCGGCCATCCTCGACAATCCCGATGCGGATCTCCTCCGGCTCGATAGCGTTAATCAGGATCTTCCTGACGACACTGGATTTTTCCTTCTCGGGCCTCTTCCTGGCCGCACTCGGCTTCCTGCCCTGGGCCGCCTTGCCTCTTCCCCGGCGCCTCTCCGAGCCGCCGCCGGAGGAACCCGGCTTGGACTTCGCCGCCGGCCTGCCCTTCCTGGTCTCCGCCGAGACGCTCGCGGAGGCCCTGGAGGAGCCAGCGACCTTCTTCTTCGCTCCGCCACGCCGCCTGGAGCGGGAGCGCCTGCGGGGCTTCTTCTCACCGGCCTGGCCATCCTTCCCCTGCTGCGAGGATGGTCTCTCGTTTCCTTCACGCCCCTTACCGGCGGGTGACTTCGCCCCCGGGGCAGCCTTTTTCCTTCGCCTGGAAGAAGAACGGCGGCGCCCCTGGGAACCTTTCCCTCCCTGGCGGGCTTCTTCGCCCTTACCCTCAGGTCGGCGACGCGGGTTTCCGGCCTTTTCCTCGACCCCTGTTTTCTTTCCATCACCCCCGTCACGAGCGCCTTCCTCGGGGCGCTTTGAACGGGCAGGACCTCTTTGCGAACCCCTGGCAGGACGCCTGCGCCTGCGGGTTCTCTTGCGGGCGGGTTTCTCTTGCCCGTCGCGGGCCCCCTCGGTGGAGCGGGAAGCCTCGGCCCCGGCCTTCCCGGCGCCGGCAGAGCCGGCGTCTCCGCGATTCTTCCGTCTCGAACGCGACCGGCTCCCACTGGAGCGGCGGCGGGTTGGTTTCCGAGATCCGTCTCCCTCGGATTTAGCAGCTGTGGTTCTTCTATTTGTTCCGGAAGAGGCGGACCGGCGCTTCGCCGGCTTGCCGCCGGCGGAGTCCAGCCCCGCGCCGAATTCCTGGCTGGATGCGCCGGGGCTCTTTTTCTCAGTTTTTTTGCGTACGACCAAAATGGTCCCTCAGTTTGAATATCAGGAAATCGCGGCCTGTGGGGAGATTAGAATGGAAATCCCCGCACCACCTGCTCACCGGTTGACATCTGATCTGCCCTTTTTGAACACTGCCGGAAGACAGGCTCGGTTGATGAGGAAAATACGACCCCATCTTCGCGAATAGAACTCACTGTTTTACTTGTTTATAAAAAAAAAACAACGGAAGAGTTATAAGAAGACGCTCCTCCATTGTTTCGTAACTTATTTATTTATAGGTGTTTCAGTTACCGTTTTCCCCTGCTCCCTTGCTCCTGCCGCCAAGGCCGTCCTCACGGAAGAAATTCTCTTCACGGTGCTTTTTGATCCGTTCACGGAAAAATTCCCCCTCCTTGTCAGGATTATTGAGAATTCGCGGAGTGATCATGATCAACAGCGACTCGACCTCCGCCTGCTCCTTGCTCCAGGAGAACAATTTTCCCACTAGGGGAATGCCGGCGAGGATGGGTATGCTCGTCTTGATATGAGAGCGCTTCTCGGTCTGCAGACCGCCGATGACGGCTGTTTGCCCGTCGCGTACCCGCATGTAGGTAACAACCGTCTGGGCCGACTCCCTGGGCAGATCGATGAAGGATTCCGTCTGGCTGCCGGGAGAGGAAAAAGCGAAACGCTCGAAACCGGAGATAGTTGAGCTGGTGCCCGAGAGCGCTGAAACCTTCGGAATGATGCTCAGGTTGATCTCGTCGGTGCCCGGCACCACATGCGGAGTGATGTAGAGGGTAAAGCCGATGTTGATCGGGGAGCGGTCATTCTCCTCGATAGCGACGGTTACATTGCCATTCTGATCCTGCTGGATCTGCTGGATTGCGAAAGGGATCGTCTCGCCCACAAAGATAACCGCGGGGCGGTTGTCCAACATCGTCAAGGAGGGCTCCTGGACTATCTTGGTCCGCTCGTCATCCTTGACCATCCTGAGAAAAGCCTGCATCTGGGTCAGGTCCAGAACGCCGAGGGCCTGGAAACGATTGATCCCGAGCGAGCTGACCCCTCCGCCACCGACATTAAAGGGAAACGTGCCGCCGAAGATGCTCAGGGGATCGCCCGAGAACTCCGGGTTCTCCCGAGGCGAGGTGAATCGTGCCGAGGCTGAGAATCCATCGCGCTCTTCTGTCCTGGGATCGTCGAAGCGGATCCCCTTCTCGAGCAGGTCGGTATTGGTCGTACGAATGAACTTGACCTCCACGTGCACCTGGGCCGGGGGGACATCGAGAAGCTTGATGATCTTCTCCATCTCCTCGATCTTGGGCCTTGTGTCCTTGACGATGATCGTGTTCGTACCCGAATCGTAGGTAAGCTGCCCCCCATCGGCGGTGACAAGCTGCCGAAGGGCCTCCTCGAGGGGAAAGCCGCTGCCGGCCGAGGCAGAGGCCAAACCATCGAGCTCGGCGCCCTGCCTGAGCCTGACGGCCTCATGGGCCAGGTTGTCTATATTGGCCATCCGGGCCACGTAGGGTTCCGAGGGACGGATGTAGCGCAACTGAAAATGCCTGGCCTCGAACTCGGACTTGAGGGTGTCCTGGTGAACCACGCGAAGGATGGTGCTCTCGTCACCGCCCTCGCCGTTGATAACGACGTAGCCTGCTGTCTTCACCAGGGTATCGAGCGCCTCGCGCCAGGGGACGTTTTTCAGGCTGAAGCTGATCTTCCCCTCGACCTCCTTGCCAATCACGATGTTGACGCCGGCCTGCTTGGCGATGAGATCCACGACCAGCCTGAGCTCGGCTTCGTTGAATTCCATGCTCACCGTCGGTGGCTGGGTAAAACGAATCAGGCGCGGACTCACCTTGACCACCTTGCAGTTCGACTGCCTTGCGATGAGCTCCATGGCCTCGAGCCAGTGCAGGCGCTCTACCTTGAGGGTGACCTTCTCCTTCACATTCGCATCGACGATGATATTCACGCCGGACGCGGCACCCAGGGCCTTCAACGCCACTGAGAGCTCTTCTTCCTCATAATCCAGGCTGACATAGCCGGCGCCCTGAAAAGCTTTCGGCTCGGCATCCGAGCCCGAGATGTACTGTCTGAAAAGACCGAGGGCCTTCGCAGGATCTTCCTGGGCCTGGGCCAACCCGTAAATACTTCCGCAAATAACCAGGAGCGAGGCCAGGCCCCATTCCCGCAATCTCCATTTCATCATGATCTACCCCTTTAATTTTTCTTCCGCTTACCGTCCAGGAAAACCGGAATCTCCTCTCCCTTATATGCGAACTTGACCCTGTCGCCGGCGACCTCCAGCAGCAGGAATCCCGATATGCTGTCTCCAGGCTTTACCGATCTGCCATCGATCACCGCGCAGCCCTCTCCGCCGCCGGTTATGACTCCATTCACAGTGGGCCGTTTGTTCTCTAACTCCAACCGGATGCGGGTGCGTTGAACCAGCTCACGCATCCTCTCCAGCAGCTCCACGGCCACCGGGGCGTAATCGGAAGAGAGCGCCTGGAGCTTTCCGATGTCGGCGGAAACGGCCCAACTGAGCTCCTCGATCGCGCCATAATGCCCGTTGTCGAAGCTCCTCTGCATCATAGAGAGCCCGGCTACA